>CAJBZC010000411.1 GCA_903959965.1 uncultured bacterium | reverse complement strand
TCTGTGGTGGGCGTTAGGAAATTGCGAGGACATGACCTTAGTACGAGAGGACCGGGTCGTACGTACCGCTGGTGTATCGGTTGTGCCGCCAGGTGCAGTGCCGAGTAGCTATGTACGGACAGGATAAACGCTGAAAGCATCTAAGCGTGAAACCTTCCTCAAGATGAGTTTCCTTTTAAGGGTCGTCATAGACGATGACGTTGATAGGCTATAGGTGTAAAAGTGGTAACACTAAAGCCGAGTAGTACTAATTGCCCGTAAGCTTTAATTTTATTTCGTTTTTTGATTTACAACTTGCCCAATATGTTAAGTTATTGCGCTGAAAAGCGCAGAACGACTTATGGTGCTTATGCCGAGGGTGTTCACCTCTTCCCATCCCGAACAGAGAAGTTAAGCCCCTCATGGCCGATGGTACTGTCTGCAAGCAGACGGGAGAGTAGGTAGGTGCCATATTCATTCAAAACCCCGTCCCACAAGGATGGGGTTTTTTATTGCTCATCAGCCTATGCGAATACTCTGCCATCTTCATAAAGCTGTGACCCTTCGCCAGCCCATTGTCCGGATCTGCTGCCTGATCATGGCCCTGCCTCAGGTTTCCTTCGCCCAAAATACCCGGATCGGTACGGGGAGCACGTGGACTTCCATACGAGGGCAAGCCCAGGGAACAACCTATTCCATCAAATACCTCCCAAAGGATACGCCCGTCACTCGATCTCAGATCGACAGCATCCTGTCGGATATAGACAGATCACTTTCTCTTTATCGGAATGACAGCAGGATTTCTGTTTTCAATCGGACAGATAAGTCCATTCATACTGATCAGCACCTGAGCATTGTGATTAGGTCTGCCCTTCAGGTGCAAACCATGTCAGACGGCGCCTTCGATATCAGGCTGCGCCGACTTTCCAGGGCTTGGGGTTTCGGCCCAGGGGCATCACAAAAACCGCCATCTCGCCACGAGATCCAACGTCTCTTGCTGCTAAAGTCTGATAGCATATGGCTGGAAGGCGATCTCCTGTTGAAAAGCAGCCCCAAACTCCAGATAGATCTCGATGGTATAGCACAGGGATACAGCGTCGATGTATTGGCCGGTTTTCTGGAATCACAGGGGGGGCATGATTATATGGTGGAACTGGGCGGAGAGATCAGAACGTCTGGATCTCGACCCGATGGCCGGCCCTGGCATATCGGTGTCGAATCCCCCCTAAATGAAGAGGCAGCAAATACCCTCATGGTGGCGCCCGGAAATGCTGGCATAACTACTTCCGGATCCTACCGGAAAACAAGGAGTTTTGGAGGGCGGACCTATTCCCATGTGATCAATCCGCTGACAGGCCGCCCCATTGACAATGGAATGTTGGCTTGTACGGTCATTGCACCGACCGCTATGCTGGCGGATGCATTGGACAATGTAGGGATGGTACTTGGTCCCAATGCCGGACTCAAGGCCATCTCGCGGATACCGGGCGTGGAGGCTTTTTTCGTCTGGCGTGATGCAAAGGGGAGCATACAAACCCAGAGTACTCCGGGGTTTCTTGCAATGGTCCTGCCCGTTGATTGATCATTCAGGCCACATCTCTGCCGGTGGAGGCCCGCAATAACATAAACCATTCTTCCCGGTCGAGGCGCTGCATCCCAACGGCAACTGCCGTTCGCATCCGCTCTATTCTGCTCGTACCCAATACCGGTGTGATCTTCGCCGGGTGAGTAAGTACCCAGGCCAGGAGTACCTGTGAGGCCTCTAGCCCATGTCTTTGCGCAATGATCTCAGCCACGGCATGTATCTTCCTCAGCCGTTCATCCTCTGCGGCTCCGTCCATGCTCCCGGCACCCAAAGGCGACCAGGCCTGTACACGTACACCCAGTTCCATACAGGCATCAACACTCCCATCGAACAAGGCATGAGGATGTTCCACCGATACCTGAAGCTGATTTACCTCCACCGGCCAGTGTCTGTGTATCATGCGTAACTGAGAGGCCTTGAAATTAGAGACGCCGAAATGCAATACTTTTCCGTCCCTCTTCAGCCGGAAAAAGGCCTCCGCCATCTCCTCAGGTTGCATGAGCGGATCCGGTCGGTGGATCAGAAACAGATCTATGTGATCAGTCTTTAAGGAGGATAGTGACTGCTCCGCGGATGTGAGAATATAGCGGGCAGAGGTATCATAATGTTTGATCCTTGGCGCACTGGAAGGTTTATCAGGCAACAGGATGCCGCATTTTGTGATGATCTTCATGCGACTGCGTAGGGCAGGATCAGCACCTAGCACCCGGCCGAAATCCGACTCGGTAGCATGTGGCCCACCATAGATATCAGCGTGATCAAAAGTGTCGATACCCGACTCAAGACATTCTTCAATCATGGTACGCAGACGATCTGAATCCATGCGGACACCCCACTGCCCCCATCGCATACATCCGGCGATGATCTGGGATGATGAAAATCCTACTGATTGCATACAAAATGGCTAAAAAAAATCCCGGTGTTAACCGGGATCCATATACTATAATACTATGGCGATTATGCTTAATAGCCACCAAAACGGTCGCCACCATTGCCACGAGGACGGAATCCATCCCCGCCACCCTGGCCGCCACCGCCATAAGGGCGTTTGCGGAAGCCACCGCCACCGCCTTGTCCGCCACCACCCTGGCGATCATTCGGGC
>CAJBZC010000410.1 GCA_903959965.1 uncultured bacterium | reverse complement strand
TCCAGCAGCGGATGCCCGACATAATCCACTTCCCATCCCCATTTTTTATAGAAGGCTTGCTCGAAAGGTAAGATGACGAGCATCCGATCGATCGTTTTTTTCAATGTGCGCACCCGCCCTTCCTTCCAGGCCCACACCTGCGGAGAAATGTAGTACACTGTCTTCAGCCCTTGTGCTTTAGCGAATTTGGATATCGGGATGTTGAAGCCGGGGTAGTCGATAAATATGACAACATCAGGATGAAATTCCAGGATGTCGCGCTTGCAGAAGCGCATGTTGCGGAGGATGGTGGGCAGATTGGCCACCACTTCCACAAAGCCCATGAAGGCCAGGTCGCGGTAATGTTTGACCAAAGTGGCTCCCGCGGCCTCCATCAGGTCGCCGCCCCAGCAACGGATCTCCGCTTTTGGATCACGTGCATGCAACGCCCTGATCAGATTGCCTCCGTGCAGGTCACCGGATGCCTCGCCTGCAATGATGTAATATCTCATCTCCACTTGTTTCACGCACAAATTAGGCCTTTGCGATCGGATGCCATTTTTTCATTCAGGCTTCGGTCATGCATTCCCTTTTTTTTGTCCTATTTTTCCGACTGAATCAAAACCATACGCTCATGTCTACCCTTCGCATGCTTCTGGTTGGAATGCTTTTTCTGTCGATGTTCGCCGGAACTTCGACCGTCGTCGCCAATCCTCCGGCAGGTACAATGGCAGTTGTCGTCCCCTCGTCAAAGCAGGGGGATGCGCTGAGAACCTTGCGGAAAAAGACTTTCGGCCGAAAGGACATTGGATTCCTTCAACGGACGAAGATCACCATGCAGGTACTCCGTCAATTGCGTAAAGGGTGGCTGAAAGCAGAAGATCCGTCGGAAGGAGACCGGCTGGCGAAGAGTTCGCGTAGGCTGGGCATCATCGGCATATCTTGTCTGGGCGGGATCATCATCCCGTATGTCGGTTCAGCCGCATTTCTGGCCGCGCTGGTGCTGGGCATCATCGCCATCGTACAGGGACGTTCCGCCCGCCGGCTAGGGTCCAAAATGAAAACGGGCGAGAAACTGGGCTACATCACCATTGGCCTTTGGGGTCTGTTACTGCTCCTGGCGGTAGCCGCGCTTTACCTGCTCGTAGTGGGCTGGGGAGGATAGTCCGTTTATCCGAAATATTTCACCACAAGCGAAGCGAGGGCATACAGCAGGGTGGCAGCAAATACGCCTTTCGCTGTCTTGTCAAGTTTCGAATTGATGTAATAAGTGAAGATCACCATGTTCAATACCAGGCATGGAATGGTGATGGCCGTTACCAGGGCCTTGTTCGTACGCAGGTAGAACAGGTAGTCTGAAAATGAATACACGCGGAACTTCCAGAGATAGTACCCGAAAAAACTGACCACCGGGAGGAGCAGCCCCACGATCTGGCCGAAAACGAAATTGTCTTTTCTCACCATCACCATTTGTAGGTTTTACCAATCCTTTCCATCATCGCGTGGTTCGTCAGGTCGAATTGTACAGGAACCACACTCACGTAATTGTGTTGTAATGCCCATACATCCGTATCCCTGCCCTTATCGAAATTCACGAATTTACCCGTCAGCCAGTAATATTTTTTACCGCCCGGGTCAAGGCGCTCGTTGAAATCTTCCTCGTATTTCGCATAAGCCTGCCGGCAGACCCGGATGCCGCGGATCAGCGACTCATCCACCGCAGGAATGTTTACATTCAGGCAGAGATGCTTGTCGGCCTTGCGGGCAAGGATGGATTCTACGATCTTTCGGGCATACACCCTGGCACCGCTGAAATCAGCCTCCAGACTGAGGTCCAGCAACGAAAATCCGATCGACGGGATGTTTTCGATAGAAGCCTCAATGGCGGCCGACATGGTGCCGGAATAGATAACATTGATGGAATGGTTGGCTCCGTGGTTGATCCCGCTCAGGCAGATGTCCGGCTTGCGGTGGAGTACCTTGTCCACCGCCATCTTCACACAGTCGACCGGCGTACCGCTGCAGCTCCAGGCCTCCACGCCCTCCATGAGCTTCACCGGTTGCAGCCGCAATGGAGATCCGATGGTGATGGCATGACCCATGCCCGACTGCGGTTTATCGGGCGCAACGATGACCACCTTGCCCAGGTCCTTCACCGCTTCGGCAAGATGCGAGATGCCAGGGGCCGTGACGCTGTCGTCGTTCGTGATCAGAATGACCGGCGGCTCTTTGCGTCCGCGCTTCGTACTCTTCTTTTCAGTGGACATAAGAAATGGGAGATGGTTCAAAGTTCCTTTGCAAAGTAACGGCGATTCGCGCGGGTTGATGTTAAGAGGGAAGAAAAATAAATTTGGAATAACTAAATAATTTAGTATTTTGCGACAAAATCATTAGCATGGCACAGTCACTTGCCGGTCGCAACCTCAAATATCTGCGCAAGCTCAGGGGAAATACCCAGGAGGAGTTCGCGGCCCTGTTGAACATCAAGCGTTCTTTGCTGGGTGCCTATGAGGAAGAGCGGGCGGAACCCCGTCTGGAAGTGCTGGAGATCGTCAGCGACCAGTTCTCGGTGTCGTTGGATGATCTGTTGAGAAGCGATCTGAGCGACCGCAGTCAGAATTATTTGGCACGTCGGCGCGAACAGAAGATGAGCCAGGAGCATAACCTGATTCATTTTGTGCCGGTCAAGGCAGCAGCGGGCTACCTCAACGGTTATGCAGATGATGAGTTCATCGACGAACTGAATACTTTCACATTACCCATGCTAGGCGGCGGCGAATACCGGGCATTTGAGATCATCGGAGACAGCATGTTGCCTACCCCCAGCGGTTCCGTCATCGTCGGTCAGCGTACCGGGAACGACCTGGAAGAGATCCGCAATAACCATGCATACATCGTCGTCAGTCGTACAGAGGGCATCGTCTATAAGCGCATCCTCAAAAATGAGGAGACAAGGAGTCGACTCACCCTGGTGAGCGATAATCCGGCCTTCCAGCCCTATCAGGTGAATGCTGAGGACATCCTGGAGATCTGGCAGGCACAGATGGTCATCAGCCGGGTGGCTGTGCAGCAGCGATGGGATATGGGACAGCTGGCCAGCATGGTCAATAACCTGCAACAGGAGGTATCCAGTCTCAAGAGAAAGATGAACTGAGCAGGGCCTGGTTGAGGGTTATAATTCGTAGATCTCCCGCGCCGCCCGGAAAGTCTGACAGTGGGCTTCTACAATGGTGCGGACATCCGGCGAATAACCACCGCCCATGGATACCGCACAGGGAATAGAGCGCTGCCGCAGTGATCGGAACACGAACTCATCCCGCCTCCGGCATCCCTCCATGCTGATCTTTAACTTCCCGAACCGATCGCTGGAGAGGATGTCAACGCCGGAAAGATAAAAGACCAGGTCTGGTTGTTGCTCATCCAATATGCGGGGTAGATGCGTTTTCAGCTGTTCCAGGTATGCTACATCACCAATCCCGTCAGGAAGTGGCAGGTCCAGGTCAGATGTCTCTTTTCTAAACGGATAGTTGTGCGCGCCATGCATGCTGAACGTAAAGACCTCTGAATCCCCGGAGAAAATACTCGCCGTCCCGTTGCCCTGATGCACATCCAGATCAACAATGACCACCCTTTCCACCTCGCCGGCCGATATAAGCAGACGCGCCGCCACGGCGAAATCATTCAGCAGGCAGAAACCCTCGCCATGATCGGCAAAGGCGTGATGCGTACCCCCGGCTACGTTCAATGCCACGCCGTTTCTGATGGCGAATCGGGCACAATCAATCGTACCCTGCGAGATGATTTTTTCGCGCAACGTCAGCGCCGGAGACTGAGGAAATCCAATGACCCTTTGCTCCCGATCAGAAAGACGCTGATCATTCAATCGCTCCAGGTATGCGGCTTCGTGCGTGAGCAGGATGATATCATCATCACAGGGCGCTGGAGAGAAAATTTCGGATGGATAAACCGTCCCCTCATGCAATAGCTGGCCCGGAATCAATTCATATTTAAGCATCGGAAACCGATGCCCCTCCGGCAAAGGATGCGCATAAATGGGATCATAAGCGACGCGAAAGACTTTTCCTGCCATGTTTGCTCATTGGATCCGGATCACGCTGCCGGTCTCGCCCTTTCGGGGATTTGCGGGCAGCACGGCGTAAACACTGTCCCCCGGCTGAGGCTCGATCAGTGCAAGTCCGGTGAACTTACTGAAGGCGGGAAGGACCGTCATCCCTGATGTAGAATAAAAACAGGAAAGTCGGAGGGATTGTTTACCGATGCCTGAAAGTCTGATGCCGGGATGAAGATGCCCACATATCCTGTGCCTGACTTTGTCTGTCGACTGTAATTCCGCAGGGTCATGGACGAAGTCAAAAAACCCGTCCGAGTAGCTGTGTGCATGCGTAGTGATACCCAGGACTTCATAATCCCGGGCCGATAGGATGTCGTGATTGCCTCGCACCAGCAGTAACTCGGCATCAATGGAAGACCTCCATCTCCCAAACAGCGCATGTTCGCTGTTTTCGGCACTGTGGAAGAGATCCCCGGTGAAAATGATCCGCTTGGGCTTGAAGTATTGAATCTGAGACATCAACCGATGCAGGTCTTCCTGATAAATAGCCTGG
The DNA here is from genome assembly GCA_903959965.1 of uncultured bacterium. Lineage (GTDB taxonomy): Bacteria > Bacteroidota > Bacteroidia > Chitinophagales > Chitinophagaceae > Pollutibacter. The sequence goes on along the minus strand of CAJBZC010000410.1, from coordinate 2,375 downwards.
GGAACAGCTATACCCTCGCGGCGAAAGTGTCCGGTCTTACCGAAATGAAGATCCGAGACCACCAGGGTTTCGGCGGATTCCCAGAACAGACATCGTTCAGGTGAAAGCCAACAGTTCTCCCCGGCGATGACTGCCGGTAGGGCGGGTGACATTTCAGAGAAATGAGGATCGTAGTAAAAGAGACCTTGAAGATCGCCGTTTTCGGTTATTCATGACCGTTAGTGCGTCGCCGTGCTGTCTTTCTGACCGATGCCGTGTTCCGTAGCGATCTGCTGCATGATGCCTGTCGCCCAATCGGCAATGACCTTGCGCTGGGCTGGATCCAACTTGGCATCACGGTGAACGACCGTATAACTCTCCAGTGGCATCTCACCTTCGTTCACCATTTCCACCACTTCTTCCATCTTGTGATGCGCCTTCTTTGGCTTATAGGTCAGGAATTCGTTGAAATTGATCTCCCGCTTACCTTCTTCCACATGGTCGGCTAGCCACCAGGCCACCGGCTGGATATTGGCATACCAGGGATAACGGGTGTTATTGCTATGGCAGTCATAGCATGAGGAGGAAAGAATTGCATCAACATCCGCAGGGATGGCATATTTGTTGGATATGTCGTTCGGAGTAGCGGCATCGGACATATTCCGGGTGGGTTTGATGAATTGGATGAGCAGCAGGGCGGCCAGTGCACCATATCCGATCTTCTTCAACATGTGCGTGATTTTGGTGTCAAGCTACGAAAATTCAAGGGAAAAATCGCTCAGCTTCTGCAATGGATTCAGGTTTTCCGACATCTATCAGCAGATCTCCGTCATGCCGGAATCCAAGGATCCTGTGATCCCTGGCCAGGTCAAGATAGGTGTCTATGATGGAAAACCTCCCCGTCTGACGGACCATCTTCAGCATCCCGGGATCGATCACATGAAAGGCGGAAAAAGCCAATGCCTGCGGTTCCGTTTCTGAGATGATGGCGATCTTTTCCTCTCCGGTTTTGTTATTCCGCCACCCCGTGAGTTGCATATGATTGTCAAACAGCAGGTATCGGGAACTGGGTCTTCCAGTAACGGCCAGCGTGGCAAGTGGCTTTCGCTCCTCATGAGCCCTGTATAAGGCTGGAAGATCGAGGTTCGTTAGGATATCAGCATTCATTACCACAAATGGGCGCGACTGCTCTTCAAAGTACCATGCTGCCTTCATCAGGCCTCCGCCCGTTTCCAACGGAGCATCCGGCTCATGGGAAATGCGGATGTCGCATCCAAATCCCTCGTGACCGCGGATGAAATCTTCGATCTGGTCGGCAAAATGATGCACATTCACCATGATCTCCCGGATACCGGCCTGACGGAGATACTCGATGTTCCGTTGTAACAGTGGTTTCCCGTTCACCACGGCAAGAGCCTTTGGATGATGATCCGTGAAGGGACGCAGGCGCGTACCCAGTCCCGCCGCAAAGATCATGGCTCTGACGCCATCCAGAGGTTGTGAGGGGTTGGTATGTGAAGAGGCGTAGTTCATCATTCCTGACTCCGGCTGATTGTTAAAAAAACAGAATCAATCTTTGACGTAATGAAACGCTGGTTGGATTCGATCTGTGAAATAGATTAGGGATCAATATGGTTCATTTATCCAGCCCTTGGCTTCCTGTTCGATATGTGTGATATGGGTTCTGACATTGAATTTGTCTTCCAGGTGCCTGGCCAGTTGATCCGCTGCATATACGCTGCGATGCTGTCCGCCGGTGCAACCGAAGTTTACGGTCAGGTGGCTGAACCCCCGCTTAAGGTAGTCTTTTACGGTCAGGTCCACGATGCCATAAACGTGTTGCAGGAAACCATGCATCTCGGTCTTATGGAGTAGAAATTCCTTTACTTGTTTGTCGCGTCCGGTCAGCGTCTTGTACTCCTCAATGCGTCCGGGATTCAAAATGCCACGGCAGTCGAATACGAATCCGCCTCCATTGCCGCTGGCGTCTTCGGGAATCCCTTTTCTAAAGGAAAAACTGCGCACGGTTACTTCCAACGAGGCGTCCGGACCGGCCTTCACCGTTTCATAACGGCTGATGATCTCATCAGTAACGATCGAGCGAAGCACTTTCTGAAGTTCAGGCAGTCGCACCGGCATTCGCTTTTTTTCCAGGAACCAGCGCAGACCCCGAAGGGCAAAGGGGATGCTGGCAATGAAGTGGGGCTTGCGTTCGAATAATCCCCGAAAGCCATATGCACCCAGGGTTTGCAGCATTCGGATCAAAACAAATCCGTCGTAGCTGTCCATGAACTGGGTTCGATCGAGCCTTCCTTTCAGCAATCCATTGGCCTCCTCAAAATAATGGGAGAGGAGTTCATCCCTCCATTCATAAGGCATGGATGCCCGGGCCTGCC
>CAJBZC010000409.1 GCA_903959965.1 uncultured bacterium | reverse complement strand
TCGAGTCTAAACCCTTTAGGAGAAATATCTAGATGGCTAGTAAATAACCCTGAGCGTAATGGGTTTATCACCCCCGTGATGGATGGTCTGCTGAGCCACACGTACCCTTGCGCTGCTGCCCAGCGGATCTCCTGTATTCGGATTCCGGTCGAACTGCGGGAAATTGCTGGAAGTGATGTCGATCCTGATGCGGTGTCCGCGCTGGAATACGTTGGCGGTTCCGGTCAATTCAATATCATAGGCGTAAGTCTGGCCTGGCGTCAGCAGTTTCGGCTTGTCAAGCCCTTCCCTGAACCTGGCGCGCAGGATCCCTTCGGATACCGGCATCGAACGTCCGCCCGGGAATACATCGATCAGTTTGATCATCCAGTCAGTATCAGGACCGTCCGTGGCGGCAAACAGTCGCATCTTCACCGGTCCGGCGATGGTGATGTCCTCCTTCAGTGTGTCAGTACTATACACCAACACATCCTTCCGGGATTCCAGCGGTCGCTGGTCGCGCGGGCCGGCGAGGGTGGGCGTGCCGCAGCAGTTGTTGCCCCCCAGCGTAAGCACCGGATCCATCGGGTCGTAGCGGTACTTGTCGCTTGCGGCCACTGCGGGCTTTTCAAAACTCAGTTTTCCATCCCCTCCACCCGTATTTGCGGAGCCATTTCCATCTAGGTATAACTCACGGTAACGGGTACCCGGAATGGGCCAGTCTTTTTCACTTCGCCAGCGATTCGCGCCCATGTAGAAGATCCGAACGGGATCTTCCTGGTTGATCCCGTTGGCGATGCCTTTCAGGTGATGGTCAAAAAAGCGGATCTCCTGTTCTATATGGCTCACCATGGCATCCGGCCCGAAATTCAATTCTCCGAAGGATGTAGATGCACCATGCCCCCAGGGTCCGATCGTCATCCGGGCGCCATCACGCGCCTCTTTTGTCGCCGCCTTGTTGCGCATGCCGACATAGCCGTTGATGGTGCCCTGTACGAAGATGTCGAACCAGCCGCCGAAAGTATGAGCGGGGACATTCATGAGCTGAAAGCGCTCTTCATCGCTGATGGCCTTCCACCACGCGTCATACGACTCATGCTTCAGCCAGTCGCGGTAATGGCCGACCGTGTATCCCGCACTGCGCAGGTCTCCCGTCATCAAAGGCAGGTGCCGCAGCAGGGTGTCATACCGCAGGTTTGCCGGCGCCCAGGGTTCCGTATGCCAGCTTTGCGGCAGCATGATCCGGTCGGGCATCCTGACCACGCCCCAGCCATAGTTGAAACTCAGCCGGAAAGCGCCACCCATCGTAAGCCAGTTCGCATAGATGTTGGTCGATGCCACCATCGGAAAGGCCGCTTTCAGATGTGGGGGACGTTCGCCCATGGCCCGCCACTGGTTGTGACCCAGATAACTGCCGCCCTGGGTACCTACCTTTCCATTGGAAAAGGGTTGACGAGCCGCCCATTCAATGATATCGAATCCGTCCTTCGCCTCGTCGCGAAAAGGCACCCATTTTCCTTCGCTCTCATAGCGACCGCGGGTGTCCACCATCACCACGGCATAGCCATTGCGGGCGAAAGTGAACATGTCCTGGTGCAGGTTGATGGCCTCGCGCTGCACACCATAGCAGGTGCGGACGACAAGGGTCGGATAGCGCCCGGGTTTCTCGGGCATGTACACATCCCCAAATAGTTTCACCCCATCGCGCATCTGAATGGATTGATGCCGTAAGATGCGAACCGGGATGGATGTGGGATCGGTGGCTCCGGATTGTCCGGTCGGCTGCCCCCAAAGGATCGACCACCCCGACAGGGTGATCAGCACTAGTAAGTACAACTTCTTTTTCATCACTTGCGTGGATTGATGACACATCCGGGATCTCCCGCATGTCTGTCTGGGTTGAAAAATATGTTTCGTGTTGAAATTTAGCTTAAATTCAGTTTCCATAATTAGCGGTTCAGTTTAAAATTCGATTGAAGTGCCATCACATCTCAAAGAGCGCCGCCTGATATTGCTCGCCGCAGTGTTGCTGCTCGCAGGTGGAATCCTGCTATTTCGCCATTTCAACCCCGGTTTGCCACCCGGGGATCAGGATAACGGAGGACTTTTTTTGCCTGATGGCTTCGAATCCGTCGTGGTGGTGGATTCCGTCGGACGGGGCCGCCACCTGGCGGTGCGCGACAACGGAGACATCTACATGAAACTGCGCGCCCCGGATTCCCTTGGACGTGGCAGCGTGGCGCTACGGGATACCGACAACGACGGTAAGGCAGACATCGTCCAGTATTTCGGCGACTACGCAGATACGGGTAATTACGGCAATGCCATGCGCATCCATAATAATTACCTCTACTTCGCCACGGCAGGAGAGGTCTTTCGCACCAAACTTGACCCGGGTAGCCTGGTGCCGACGGTCCCTTCAGAATGCATCCTCGTTGATAATTATAAGCGTGCGAAATTCTCTCACATTGCCAAGCCGATCGCCTTCGACGGGAAAGGAAATATGTACGTGCCCTTCGGTTCACCCGGAGATGCCTGCCAGGAAAACGATCGGCAGCCGGGATCGCCTGGTCAGATGCCCTGCCCCCAACTCGCCGAATACGGGGGCGTCTGGCGATTTAGTGACAGCAAGCCGGGCCAGGTACAGTCTGATGGTGTGCGCTATGCCACCGGCATCAGAAGCATCGTCGGCATGACCTGGAACCACCAGTCAAATGCGCTCTATGCCGTACAGCATGGTCGTGATGATCTCCACCGGACCTGGCCACAGTACTATACCCGGTGGCAAAGTGCCCTGTTGCCATCGGAGGAGTTGCTCCGCGTGGATTCCGGCTCAGATGCAGGCTGGCCTTACTACTACTACGATCATATGCAGGGAAAGAAATTGATGAGTCCTGAATACGGCGGTGATGGTAAAAAGGAGGGAGATGGACCAAAACTCAACCAGCCCCTCATTGGTTTCCCCGGACACTTTGCGCCCAACGATATTCTGTTCTATACCGGAGATCAGTTCCCTGAACGATATAAGAACGGGGCCTTCATCGCTTTTCACGGATCGACGATCCGCGCGCCCTATCCACAGGGCGGCTATTTTGTAGCGTTCGTTCCCTTTAAGGATGGCAAACCCTCCGGTGAATGGGAGGTTTTCGCCGATGGATTCGCAGGCGTAGATACGATCGTGTACACCAGCGACGCGAAATACAGGCCTTCCGGACTGGCGCAGGGCCCCGACGGATCACTGTACGTCACCGAGAGCGAATATGGCAAAGTATGGCGCATCATGTACAAGGGCGACCGGAAAAAATTCAACGAGCAGGCACTCACGGCTATGCATAACCGAAAATCATCCGCACAGAATATTCGCACCCCCGACAGTGTGAAGGATAATCTGTCTGTCAGGGTCATGGGCCAGGGCGCCGTCCTTTATGGGAAATACTGTGCAAACTGCCATCAGGCCAACGGCATGGGAGATGGCACCCGAAATCCGCCACTCGCCGGTTCCGAATGGGTGACGGGCGACCGTCACAGGTTGATGCAGGTTGTGATTCATGGTTTGTCAGGCCCCATCACGGTCAAGGGCGTCGGCTACAACGAAGCCATGCCTTCACATGCCTACCTTAAGGACCCGGAACTCGCCGCCATCCTCAGTTATGTACGCCAAAGCTGGGGAAATCAGGCCGGCTTCATAACCACCCACGAAATCCCCCGAAATCGACGGAAAAAGGATAAACTGCCTACGCCATGATGACCATATTTTCAGCACTGGCGGCGATCTGCTGCATAGAGACATCTGATCTGCTCGCAGCACCATCTCCCATTCGCCCTGAAGATCCGCCGGCAAGATATCAGGCGGTACGCCTCAAAAAAAGTATAACCATCGATGCTAACTGGGATAAGGATGCCTGGAAGGGATCGGAAATACTGCGCGTAGATCGTCCAATGGGAGACATCCCCAAATTCACGCCGAAGGTGGAAGCCCGCATGGCCTATGACCGTGACAATGCCTATGTGATCTTCCGGGTACAGGATCGTTACGTGCGCAGCGTGGTGCAGGAATACAACGGCAATGTGTCCGGAGATTCCTGCGTGGAATTCTTCTTCGCCCCGGATCCCGCAAAGCCACTTTGCTATTTCAATCTCGAGATCAATGCCGGAGGTACGCCGCTCATTTTCTATATCACCAAGCCCATGAGTGGACTGACGAGGTTGCAGCCGGAGGAGATCTCACAGATCGAAATTGCCCATTCCATGCCGAGGATCGTGTATCCGGAAATAGAGGAACCTGTCACCTGGACCATCGAATGCCGCATCCCTTTCAGCATCCTCGAAAAATACACGGCGATCACCCGCCCGGCTCCCGGTGTACAATGGAAGGCGAATTTCTACAAGACGGGCAGTCGTACTTCCAGTCCCAACTACCTGACCTGGTCGACGGTAGCGTTCGAGCGTCCGAATTTCCACCTGCCGCAATTCTTTGGAGATATCCAATTCAAGTAAACACATCAACCCAAAAGCAACCGCCCATGCCTGCCGAGATGAATAGACGAGCCCTCCTGAAAACCCTCGGGGTCATCGGGCTCTCCACAGAACTACCCGGTGTACTTCGTTCAGAAACCACAATGGACAAGGCGAAGGTCAAGATGCCTGCTGATGCCAACATCTTCCGAAGCATCGGTGTGGAGCCGATCATCAATTGCCGCGGAACCTTCACTATCATCGGCGGATCCCTCGAACTGCCCGCCGTCCGGGCCGCCATGGAAGCGGCCTCGCATGACTTCATCCAATATGACGAACTTGCGGAGGGTATCGGAAAGCGGCTCGCCGCCATCACCGGTGCCGAATGGGGCATGGTATCCTCGGGTTGCGCTGCCGCACTCAAGCATTTGACCGCCGCCTGTGTCACCGGCGGGGATCCTGAGAAACTCATCCGCATTCCCGACCTCACCGGTTTTGAAAAAACAGAGGTCGTGATACCCATCCGATCCCGCAATAACTACGACCACGCCATCCGAAATATTGGTGTAAGCATCATTGATGTGTCCACCCGCGAAGAACTGGAGGCCGCCCTCAGCTCACGTACAGCCATGATATACATGCTCGCCGATGCTCCGGGGCAGCCGGATAATCCCTTGTCCCTGGAGACCATCGTATCCCTCACCAAATCCCGGGGTATTCCGGTGGTGGTCGATGCCGCGGCAGAAGTGCTGACCATCCCCAATGTCCATCTGCAGCGCGGCGCAACGATCGTCACCTACAGCGGCGGCAAGGCGATATGCGG
>CAJBZC010000408.1 GCA_903959965.1 uncultured bacterium | reverse complement strand
GCAATGGCAGTCAGACGCAGTCGTCCCGGGATTTCAATAACGGATACGACGGAGAATTCACCTATAACTTCAGCAATCCGCTGCGGCTCATGGGCGGTATTTCCTATGTTTTCCGGGAGGATGCGGACGTTACCCGTCAACGTGGATTCATCAGTGCCGACATCGAATACCTCAACTACCAGACCTCGAAATTCACCGCCTCGGATGCATCCGGGAATGTGGGCTCCTATTTCACCGATTTGAACCAGGCAGTGAATGGTGTTTATCGTTCTGCCATCAATGCCCGGGTAGGTGGAGAATTGAAGTTCGAGACCTTCATGGTCCGAGGTGGGGTGGCCTATTTTGGAAACCCTTACACGGCGGGGAATGAATCTGCCCGCAGGCTGAACATCAGCGGGGGACTTGGATACCGGAACAAGGGGAAATTCGTGGATCTGACCTATGTGCACCAGGTGGTGGGCGACAATTACTACCCTTACCGATTGGACAACGGCAGCTTCTCTCCCGTGAACCTGCGCAGCGGACTGGGAAATGTCCTGATCACCGTGGGCTTCAAGTTCTGATCGGTTATCAGACTGTTGTCAGATACTTTAATATCTCTTCGAATTGACCGGGATGAAAGACCTTCATCCCGGTTTCTTTTTTGAACCAGGTGAGTTGTCGCTTAGCATAATTGCGGGTATGCTGACGGATCATGTTCACGGCTTCATCTTGAGATATTAAACCATCCATGGATTCGAAGAGCTCACGATAACCAACGGTCTGCAGGGCCTGTAATTTGCGGTGCTTATACAGGCTTTTCGCTTCCTCCCATAGTCCCTGGTCCATCATGTGGGTGACGCGTCGGTTGATGCGATCATAAAGTTCGGGGCGTGGGAGGTCTAACTGGATTTTGATGATATTGAACGGACGTTCAACTGGCTTATCTGTATAGAATTCCCGAATGGATTGATCTGTCGCTCGTATAAATGAAAGCGCCCGCATGATACGGCGGGGATTTTCCATCTCACCTTCGGCTGCGTATAGCGGATCTTCTTTTTTAATGGCCCTTTGTAATGCCTTCAGCCCTCCCAGTTCGAATAATGTGTCGACCTCAGCCGTGGCGTCATATGGAACGTCCGGGAATTCATCCAGCCCTTCGCAGAAAGTACGGATATATAAACCCGTGCCTCCACAGATGATGACATGATCCCGGTCTTTTAAGATGCGTTCCGTTTCCTGAAGGGCGTATTCTTCAAAGATGGCAGCGTTTACGCGTTCTTCAATGTGGTGAGAGGCAATAAAATGATGAGGGACTGCCGCCAGTTCCTCCGGCGAGGGTCTTCCGACACCGATGTTCATTTCCTGGTAACATTGCCTGGAATCCGCGGAGATGATCTCGGTATCCAGCTGGCCTGCTAAGCGGATCGCAAGCTCGGTCTTTCCCACGGCCGTGGGACCCGTGATAATGATGGCAGTCTTACTTTTCACGTTATTTGAAAGATCAGAAATCATCCTGGCCAGTGATATCTTCCTCACCGCCCTCATCGGCGTCCATGCCGCTATCACCGTCGTCTTCCCCTTCTTCTCCAAATCCTTCTTCGCCGGCTGACAGATCGTATTTTTCTTCTACATCCATGAAGCGGTCGCCCAGGATGCTCTTGGTGCCATACTGGCTGGGGCCGATGCCTTCCTTACGAACGGTGGTAGGGTAGCTGATCTTCGGGTTCTCATCGTTGGAAACACCAATGAGTTCCACCATGAATGACCAGTTCCGGTTGAAGTCGTAGGTATAGATGAATTTCTGATTGGGCATGCTGATCTCAGACGCGATCAGGGTCTCCGCCATCAACAGGGGTTCGGCCTTGTAATCCTTGTCGTACTTCTCGAGGGTGATCTCTCTCCCCCGCTGCCAGTTATCGTTGCTGCGATAAAAGGTGGCGGCATGCTTATTGTCGAACTCATAAGCCTTCAGGATCTGTTGGTGCAAGTCACTGAAGTGATGGGTATGACGAACGGCGACGTCGCGATAGATGGTCTCGTCCTCATCGAAATAGACTCTGAATCTTAAAATGGCCATGTATCAAAATTAAGGAGTTTTCGGGAACGCTCGTCAATATCCGTTGCTGCTCAGGCGGATATGGGAGTGAGGCCTATTTCCGCGGCCCGGGCGAGCATGAATGCCCAGGCATCTTTCTTCGTATTTGGAATGACACCATCGAGGATGGCTTCGCGGATGGCGGTCTTTATGTCTCCCACCTGCGGCGATGGTTTGATCCCGAAGGTTTCCATGATCATTTCTCCCGTTACCGGCGGCTGCCAGTTGCGCAGCTGGTCTTTCTCCTCTACTTCCTTCAGGCGCTGGCGAACGAGTTCGAAATTGGCGAGATAACGTTTGACCTTCTGCCTGTTCTTGGAAGTGATATCTGCCTCGCAAAGCATCATGAGTGCTTCGAGCTCCTCTCCGGCGTCGAACAGTAATCTACGTATAGCCGAGTCCGTTATGTTCTCCCTGGTCAGACTGATGGGCCGCAGATGCAGCTCGACAAGTTTCTTTACGAAACGCATCTTCGCATCCTGCGGCAGTTTCAATTTGGCGAAGATCTTAGGCACCATGCGACCGCCCACAACTTCATGACCGTGGAAGGTCCAACCTGTCCCCTCTTCAAATCGTTTGGTGGCAGGCTTTCCGATGTCGTGCAGCAGGGCGGCCCAGCGCAGCCAGAGGTCGTGGGTATTCGGTGCGATCTGATCCATCACCTGCAGTGTATGGGTGAAATTATCCTTGTGCCCCAATCCGTCGCGGTACTCCGCGCCGGCCAGGTCGACCATCTGCGGGAAAATGATCCGCAAGAGTCCACATCGGTTCATCAGGTCGAAACCCACCGATGGCTTCGGCGCCAGGATCATCTTATTGAGTTCTTCGGTGATACGTTCCTGTGAGATGATGCGGATGCG
>CAJBZC010000407.1 GCA_903959965.1 uncultured bacterium | reverse complement strand
AGCACCACCATTATTAATTTACTCATACAGCTAGCAGTTTGGTTATAAAGACAAAAAATTTAGTAACTAATTAATTTTTACGATCAATTAACAAATGAGATATTGAATTTCAGAAATGGTCTGATAGACCAATATAATGGAATGGTATTAATAATGTCCTTAATTTTCTATTAATTGAGAAATTAATGAAGTTTTTTTGAATTAGTTGTTATTGATTACCAATAAGTTATAAAAATGTCGTTCACATCTGCCGGAATGCCCCATTTTTTATTGGGTATTGGCCCCATCTCCAATTCAAGATGCCCTCCGGATATCAATTGATCATGGGTAAACCAGGGTGTGCTTAGGGGCTTCCCGTTCAATTTTGCACTTTGTATATATTTATTTACAACCGAGCATTTGTTAGCAGTAAGCCGAAATTGCTTTTTATTGGGTAAGTCAATGGTTACCTCACTGAACAGAGGGCTACCTATGGTATATACTGGCAAACCCGGCGTTACGGGATAAAAACCCATGTAAGAAAATACCACAAAAGCAGACATCCCACCCCCATCTTCATCACCCGGTATCCCATAAATCTTATCCTTAAACCAGGCATCCAAAAGAAGCCTGATACGCTTTTGGGTATTCCAGAGTGATTTAGTGTAATTATACAGGTAGGGAATGTGGAAACTGGGTTCATTGCCCATAGAATATTGACCCACCAAGCCAGTGGCATCTGGAAACTTGCTCCAGAATTCATATTTTGACCGGCCAAGTGGCTCACGGAACAATTGATCAAGCCTTGCTTCAAATGCATCATTGCCACCCATTAACTTTTTCAACCCGGGAATATCCTGTTGCACTTGCCACAAAAATGTATACCCATTGTTCTCATCATAAAATTCCCTGCCACTTATACCCCCATCAAATTTGGGATCGATGTAAATCCAGTTGCCCTTATCATCTTTGGGGAGAAAAAAATTGTTTTTCACTGTTCCATAAATTTTTATAGTTATGTCCCCTTGATTGAAATATAGCAGCATCTTTTTTACCCAGGTCTTTGCCCAATTGCACTAATGCCCAATCATCATAGCTATTACCGAACGTAACTGCTACCGCTTGTCTTTTTTCAAAACTGTGTACTTCCAAAACTGTTTCTTTGGCTCCGGATGCTATAGCCGGGAAATACCCTTTTTGATGATAGAAGTCATCCAGTACTGTTTTCACACCATTTCGCCAGGGTACCATAGTGGCTTCAGTGGCATTTTTCCGCATTCCATCATACGCCTTGTCAATATCGAATCTTTTCAACCCCTTCCTGTAAGCATCTAAAAAACTGATGGAAGAATTAAAAGCATTCATACAGACATGGTCACCGTATAACACTGGAAAAGTGGGTATCCAGCCAGATTGCTCATACATGCGCACATAAGAATGCAGCATGTCTTCTTCCATGGATGGATTTTAAATGATGCGCAATGGATGCTGTGCCAGGTAAGTATCCCATGACCAATCGTCCACATAAAAATTACGACTGTCTTTGTGAATTTTTTTGTCAAACCCACTATAATAGGTTGAGTCTTCGGAAATATCAACCATCCGCTCATAACAACGGTACAAGGCGGTGTAAAAGGAACGTTTCTGACCTTCTGTGCCTCCCTCGACCTTTATTTGCGACATCACTTTACTCCATGCAAGCTTACCGGCGTCCAATACTGATTGAAAATTGCTTTTGCCAAGTTCTTTGTCGTAGTTCCGCTTTGCCTGTTCCGGGCTTATATAACTGATCGCATATTTAAATTCAACCTCCCTGTAAAAGGATATGCATATTGGCAAATTTTCTCATTGCCCGATTATTTCTGCGTAGGTTTTTGCAAAATCCTCTCCGTAATTTTTTGTGTATTCTTTTGTGAAATTCAAATACGTCTCTTTTGCCAATCCATGCCTACCCAGTATGATCAGGGAACGGCATCTTAGTTCAAGCGCCTCCTCGTTCATTTGATCAAATTGAAAAATACAATTGGCCAACTTTAAAATAAAGTCAGGCTCCGACTGCAATCTGGCTTTTGAAGTATAGGAAAGGATGGTGCCAATTACAAAATCACTCACATTGGCCTTGGTATCATCCAACCAAGAATATTGAACCTCTCTTAAAAAAGCACCCCTGTTTAAGAGATTCAACAATTCATTTATATAACTTTTATCTACAGAAGCTGGTTTCGTATCGGCCAGCTTTAAAAATTGCTGATAGTCCAGTGTAATAGAATTGTTTAAAATTTCAAATCTCCATTTCCCCGTTTCTTTGGAAATATTAGTGGTGCCTGCTTTTTCGAGTATTGATTTCAGTTTAACAATATTAACCGAAAAATTATTTCTGGCATCTTTTATGGGTTTATCAACCCATTTGGTTTCATAAAGTTTATCCGAAGAAATGCCTTTACCATCTTTAAACGTGTTAATAAGGATCAATAAAAATATCTCCTTAAGGAGCGGAGTAAACTGTCGGGTAATATCGTTGCCTTCCTTATCAATCACTTCAAAATTACCAAAAAGAAAAATGCAAGATGATGACGTTCTGTTCTCGTATAATCCATGATTGGAGGAAGGGTCTTCTACTACCATTGATTGAATAGCTGATTGAGAGGGTACAACAGGGAATTGCACGTCTCTAAATGGCTGCATAGGTTGTTTTCGCCTATTGCGCAAAGCAAAAATTAATATGACTAATAAGATTGATGCTAAAAGGATTGCCAAAAAAGAAAATGTTGAATTGGCGCTGGCATTGACTGGTTGAGTTACAATTAGCCTGTTGGGTGGAAAGTCAATCGTAAAAATATTTACACGTGTTGGTTTATTGGTGGCACTCACTAAAGTTACTGCTACCAATTTTTTACTTGAAGGGCAATAATATAAATCAGCAAAAGATTCGATATCATGGAAAGCATATGGAATGCTATCTCCCAAAAACTCATACTCAGGTGAACTCAGGGAACCCCGAATCAACTGCAGATGGGAATTAAACCGGTCATTGGGAAAAGTTAAGCCATAAAATTGATTGGCCTCACCATCAATAATAAGGCTATTGGCAAAACAAAATTCTTTTTCAGGTTGTTTAAAATTATAGATGTGCTTGAACGAACGTCCAGCAACACTATATGCCATCAGTTCAAAATTATAGGTAGGATTTAGAGTCTGATGACCCGTTTTACTTCCATATCCTCCGATGACATAAGCAGTATCTGCAGCAGCATTGGTGCCCAAAGCCGAGAGATAACGGGGCATGAAAAAATCACCCTTGGTTTGAAGGACTTCCCATGTATTATCCCGAAAACTGAACCGCTGAACAAGATTTTTATATTTCAATTGTCCATATCCACCGATGATATAAAGAGCGCTATCAAAAGGTGAGATAAATTTATTGGCCTGCCAAAACTCTGTAAGCTTAGGCTTTGGCGAGAAGTTTAAACTCCATGCGTTTTCTGCTGCATCATAGGTTGATACGGTTTTTTCATCTATAAAATAATTATGCAGCCTTTTAGTATTGTCATCGTAAATAGACTGGTTACCAGCAGGCAAAGCCCTCCGGCTTTTTATAAGTTTGGAGCCTGATAATTGATTTTTTTTAAATGAATATCTGTACAGTGTATCAACAGAAATGATATACAATATTTCGTTTTCTTTATCAAATGCAACACTGGGAGTGGCGCTTGTTTCTATTGCTTGAAGCTGGTCCCAATATAAATGCCGGGGTGCAATCCAAACAGGATTTTTTATTTCGGCAACTTTTTTCTCAACTAAATCCAACGCTCTATTTCCAGAAGTTTCCGATAACTGAAAAGAGTATTTCTTTTTTTTATTTTCTGTAATATGGATGTCCTTAATTTGCATTGGAGGAACATCAATTGTTTTATATCGTTCCAGGTTATTCGCTCCAAAAAATACTTTCCAACATGTTGCATTGGTAAAGTTCAGTTTGCCTTTGGTTACCAAACGATTGTTAAGGGAAAAACTCACTTCTCGCTTAATTTTATCCAACCTGATTTCACAATGATTCCATTTGTCAAACAGACTGGAAGAATCAATCTTAAAAGCATAAGAAAATGATTCTCCAATAACAAAATTAAAATTTCCGGTTTTGTCGATAGATACTAAATCTATATTCTGATTATCTGTAGTGATCAACCTTATTACATATCCAAAATATGCATTAAGGCCAGGAAGAAATTTAAGATCGAAAGAAATTTGAGTGTCTTCATTAAAACAGAGGGCTCCTCCAGGTGTTAAATGGAGCGAAGTACGTTTTTCTGGTATTGCTTCATGACTGGAAAATTGCAATCCATATGACTGGCTGTATACCCCCCCAGAAAACAGAAGCAATCCTGTCATTAAATAAAGAAAAATCCTCATGGCAGTCAAACAGTTATGTATCGACCCCTTAATTCTTGGACAAAATAGGTTTAAAATTTGAGACAATATCAGATATTTTTTCAGTTTTATAGGGGCCTGAATTACACACCGATTTAATAAATTTAGACAAATTGCCAGAAATCATTATTACAGCTTACTTTCACAACAAACTAGAGCACTTCCCGAGCACGGTGCTCTTCAGAAAGATCTTTATAAGGCAGAAAACAGCAGTTTTTTGTGCAAACAAAATTCACTAAAATCCATGTCCAGCAATGGTTTCAGCCGATAATCAAAAATGATTATCGCTTCATCTGATAGTAAAGGGTGAGTGTTCGCCCCACACCACGAAGATCCTGGCAGTAATGTCGGGATTTTTTTATGCACGGGTTCACCGACTTCCCCTTCAGTTTATCCCGGTTTTTCTCCATTGGCATTTCCTGTTGAATTCCCGAGAATAGATACCCCTTCCGTTCCTGAATTTCGAAATGTCTACCCTTCGGCGGAGAAAATTTGTGGGCTGATGTGATTCATACATTAGTCACTGTTATTCATGCATCATCCTACCGACTTTCCCGAGGGCATCCTGTGTGCATCTCTCATCTCACTGATTATCATCGAAATATTTTTAGGACAAAACAACATATACAGGAATTTTTTTATTCGTTTACTGCATTTTGATAAATAAATGTTAAATTAAGGGTGCCATAAGAGTTTTTAATTCAAAAACAATTTCAGATGAACATGCGATTGCAATTCGGAGGCTTTGGCATTCCGGTCAGTCCGGATAAGGGTTACATCACCCGGGCTGAGGTTTCGAATCCATTTCCAAGGCGGATTTTGTTGGGTTGTACGGTTTCTGCCTTTAGTTTATTCTTTGCTCAAGATGCTTCAGCCCTTGATCATGATGCTTCGACATCAAAGATGTTTCAAACCCCTGCGGCAGACACGGTCATCACCGGAACGGTGACGAATCAGCAGGGGGAACCGCTCATGGGTGTGAGTGTTACGGTTGGTGGAACCCGTCGGGCATACATCACAGATCCGCGTGGTCAATATTCTATCAAGGCGGGATCGAGCGCCACCTTGAATTTCTCCTATGTAGGTTATCTGTCTCAGTCCATTGATGTCAAAGGTCAGCGTTTGATCAATGTGACCCTGGCCAATAGTACACAGACTTCGCTTGAAGACGTGGTAGTGACGGCACTTGGCGTTAGCAAGGTCAGAAGGGGACTGGGTTATGCGGTCCAGGAAGTGAAGGGTCGCGAGTTCACGGAGGGCCGTATGAATAATATCGGCAGTGCGCTGACGGGTAAGATCGCCGGTGTTGACGCCACACAGGCGAATTCGGGCGCTGGTGGATCCAGCCGTGTTGTTATTAGGGGCAACACTTCTTTGAACGGAAACCAGCAGCCCCTGTATGTGGTGGATGGTATGCCGATCGATAATCAGAACAAGGGACCCGTTACTTCATCCGTTGCTTTGAACGTTGACCGTGGGGATGGTATCTCCAATTTCAACCCGGATGACATCGCCAGCATATCGATCCTTAAAGGCGGTGCGGCGGCGGCGTTGTATGGCAGTCAGGCTGCCAATGGTGTGGTGCTGATCACCACCAAGAAGGGCAGCGCTCAGAAGGGGGTAGGCATCGAGTACACGGCCGATATCAACGTGGGTCGCCCGTATGAATTCCCGAATTACCAGTACGAATACGGACAAGGCAACGATGGTGTGAAGCCGGCTACGGCAGCTGCTGCGCTGAGTTCCGGTCGTCTGGCATATGGCGCCAAGATGGACGGCAGCAGTGTACTTCAGTTCGACGGGGTAGCCAGGCCTTATTCTCCGGTACATGTGAAGGACAATATCAAAAACTTTTATCGCCCGAGTCAGAACGTGCTGAACAGCGTCGCCCTGACTGCAGGTAACCAGCAGGTTCAGATGCGTCTGTCTTTCAGCAACCTGGATGCCAAGGAGCAGCAGCCGAATTCCAGTTTCAATCGTAAGACGATGAACCTGAATACCCGGGCACGCCTGGGCAAGAACGACCTGGTCATCATGGAGTCAGGTGTCCAGTATAACGAGGTAACAGGTGTCAATCGTCCGAACGTAGGATATGCGGAACTGAATGCGGCATGGCCGGTTTACCTGTCTGCCAACGTCGTGGATGTGCGTAATATGCGCGGGACCGACCCCAATCGCCCGGGCATCAACGCCGCCACGGGTCGTGAGCTGGAATGGAATCCCGTGCCCGCCGCTGTCAACCCATACTATGCGGCGTATCAGATCGCCAACCGGGATGATCAGAAGCGTTGGAACGCCCGGACCAGCGTCCAGGTAAACCTGCTCAAGAACCTGTTCATCAAGGGAACGGCCGCGATGAATGCCGTGTATTATTCTGAGTACAACTATGTACCCAAGACCAATGCCTTCACGCCGCTTGGATATTATCGGTCTGGCCGTGAGCAGGCGACCAAGACCAACCTGCAGTTACTCGTCAATTACAATGAGCGGTTCTTTGGCGACAAGCTGGGTCTGAACATGATGGTAGGTGCAAACCAGGAGAAAAATGATTATAGCAGCAACACGGCCAATGGTACAGAGTGGGTGGTCCCCGACTTTTACAGTGTGTCTAACCTGGTGAACCGCGATTTGGCCAATGTCAGCAGGCTTTCCCTGGCCGGTGTGGCACCTGATGGTACGAATTCGGTGTTCAGTGAGGCGAATCTGGATTATGACAACACTTTCTATCTGTCCGTAACCGGTCGGAATGATTGGTTTTCTGTGTTGAACCCTGGCTTCAACTCCATCTTCTATCCCTCGGTCGGCGGTTCTGTGATCGTATCCGAGCTGGTCAAGATGCCGAAGTTCATCGATTTCGCCAAGGTGCGTTCCTCCTGGGCACAGGTGGGCAGTGCTACGGTCAATGCAGGCAGCATCAACCAGACATATGTGATCAGCACGATCAATGCTTATGGTCTGCCCACCTTGAGCAACCCATCCGCGCTTCCCAACCCGAACATCCGTCCGATCACGGCCACTACGATCGAAGGTGGTTTTGAGTTGCGTATGCTGGAGCGTCGGTTGGGCCTGGATGTGAACTATTATTCTCGCAAAACAAAGAATGATATCCTGTTCCCGCCCATCTCGCTGGCCACCGGTTACACCGCCGGTCCCCAGAACCTGGGTCTGGTCTCAAACAACGGTGTGGAGATCAGTCTGAGCGGCACGCCGATCGCAAAGTCGAAATTCACCTGGGAAATTGGATACAATTTCAGTCATAACCAGAGCAAGATCCTGGAATTGGCGGAAGGCATCGATGTGTTGGTGCTGGGTAGTGGTATCGGTGGCCCGCAGATCATCAATGCCGTCGGACTGCCCTATTCCACCGTACGCGCGAATGTCATGAAGCGCAATGCGGCCGGTACACTGGTGTACAACAAGGCCACCGGATATGAGGATCGTGAATTGCGGGATATTGGAGTGGGCAATCCTCCCTTCCTGATGGGTCTCAACAATACGTTCACTTACGGACGTTTCAGTCTGACGTTGGACATCGATTCAAAGTTCGGGGCTGTTGGTTACAGCAACCTCATGCAATACGCAACACGCTTCGGTCTGACACCGCTGACCCTGCCGGGTCGCGATGGTGGACTGACGGTTTCTGGTGTGGATCAGACCGGTGCACCCTACACGAAGGTCTGGAATGTGGTGGATCTGGATACCTACTATAACAACTTCGGCAGCGCCTATCCTGGTCAGTTCGTCTACAAGACTGATTTCGTGAAGCTTCGGAGGATGGTGGTTCGTTACAATGTACCTGCTTCCATGGTCAAATTGGTCAAGGCCCAGTCTGCGACCATAGCATTGACGGGAATGAATCTGGCCATCCTGTACCGCGATAAAAAGATCAGGGAAGCCGGTCTGGATCCGGAGATGCAGGAGACGGTTGGAAACGCACAGGGTAGTCAGGGTGTGGCCATGCCCAAAACCAGAAATATCGGTATTGCCGTCAACATCAAATTCTAACACCATCAATTCCAAGCGATATGAAAAGTATTCAATTGAAAATATGGTCCATTACGGCAGGCATGTTGACCTTGCTCTTCGTTCCTTCCTGTAAGAAGGGAAGCCTGACGGACATCAACATCAATCCCGACGCCATTTCCTATGTGGTGCCTGACTATTCTTTCACGGCGGCCGTACTGGCCAGTATTCCGGGTCAGAATTTCAGGGCGCTCGGTCAGGGTCTCCAGTATTTTTCCACCTACAAGGAAGTGCCTGCGGTAGGAGATAAGTTTTACAATTTCAATGGCACGGCAGCCACGTTTGACATTTACAGCTTGCAGTGGAACAGGCTGTTGAAGTTGTCTGCGATCCTGAAAAATCCGGATGACGTCAATAAGAAGGCCGCCTGTGAGATCCTGAGGATCCTGGCTTTTCACGCGCAGACGGATATCATTGGCGATATGCCTTACAGCGAAGCCATGAAGGGACTGGACAACCTCAAGCCCAAGTACGACACACAGAAGAACATCTATCTGGCTATGCTCAATGAGCTGGATGCTGCCCTGCGTTCGATGGATCCTGCCAAGCCGAATGTGTTCGGTAATGCGGATCCTTATTTCAAGGGAGATGTGGCCAAATGGAAGAAGTTCGGCTACACGCTGATGATGCGCCTGGGCATGCGGCTGTCGGATATTGAATCCGCAACCGCCAAAACATGGGTTGAAAAAGCTGCACAGGGTGGCGTGATGACGGCCAATACCGATATTGCCTATATCAAATATGCCAATGTGACCGGGCAGTTCAACCCGCGTTCCGTGACAATGATCTCTGGTGACTTTGCGAGTCCGGGCGGCGATAATGTCGAAGGCAGCAAATGGTCGGGGAAGTTCATCGATCACCTGAAGGCGACGGCAGATCCCCGTTTGAAGGTCATCTCTGTAGTATGGGTACCTTCTGGAGGTTCCTATACGCCGAACAACACACCCGCCACTCAAAAGGGCATGGTCAACGGCAGTATCAATACCAGGCCGGGCGATTTCGATACTTATTCCGAGCCTTCACTCCTTTACATCGACCGTGGTGCACCGATCATCACCATGGGCCCAGCCGAAGCCTATCTGCTCCTGGCGGAGGCTGCGCTGAGGGGTTGGAATGTCGGCACGACCGAAAAGCAGGCGTATGACAATGGTGTCCGCGCGGCCATGGCTCAGTGGGCGCTCTTTCCTTCCATCGCCCCACATTCCGGGAACATCCCCACGGCTGAGGTGGATGCCTATCTGCTGGCAAATGCCTATCCGACTTCCGCCAATTTCGAAACCCGACTGCAGACCATTTCCACGCAGAAGTGGGTATCCATGCTGGGTGATGATTATGAGGTCTATTCCAACTGGCGCAGGACCAAGTATCCTGTCTTCAATTACGCCAACTGGAAATCTCCGACCGGTGCCCTGATATCCTATCCGGGCAATGTTACGGCGGGTAAGATGTGGCGCAGGTTCTCGCTTCCGCTCAGTGAGCGGAACACCAACAACGCCAATTACCTGGATGCGATCAAGCGTCAGGGATATACGGAGCAGGAATCCGATCTGTTGCAAGGCAGAATGTGGTGGGATGTAGGACCGAAGACAGGGCAGAATTGACCCATGCTTAGCATATGTAAGAAAGGGGGGCCTCGGCTCCCCTTTCTTATTTCTGCTGAACGGCCTTCATTGAGAAGGCAGGCTTCATCTTCAAAGCATTCATATCCAGTGTACCTTTGCAGATATCATCAACACCAGTCACATGGCAGAACAGCAATTCAAGAATCACGCGCGTTATCATCCACTGTATCATTACATCGCCACACCATTGATCACCGGAGGGCTGATATGGACGCTTATTCGTCTGTTCAATAGCGACCCTTCCGGGTTTCAGCAGTCTTTGATCGACGCATTGTTGTTCATCATTGCCTTCATACTTGGTGTCCTGGTCAGAACCTATGCCCTGAAAGTTCAGGATCGGGCCATACGTGCCGAGGAATCGCTCCGGCATTTCATGCTGACCGGCAAGCCGCTGGATAGCCGATTGCGGCTTGGACAGATCATTGCACTCCGGTTTGCTTCAGATGAGGAGTTTCCGGAACTGGCCCGTCAGGCAGTTGACCAATCCATGACGGTGAAGCAGATCAAGGAGTCCATCCGCCAATGGCGTGCCGATCATCATCGGGTTTGATGATCCATCGCCTCATTGGATCATTTCCAGTGTCTCTGATACGATGATCGTCATGGGTTGTTGATTTCTGATGATCAGAAAGCGATGGGTCTGTTCGAAACCCTTGTCGGACAGGTATTTTGCAAAATCCGTCACTTTGGAGAGTTTCTGCCCATTGACGGCGAGCAGCAGGTCTCCCTTTTTGAATCCCCACATTTCCGGTCGGCTTCCGGTAGGGATGTTTTCCAAACCTATGCCCTGTTCTCCAAGTGAGACGCCATAGGCAGACAGATCATTCCCGATGGGTTCAGACAGCGTGATGCCATACCAGGTTGCTGAGATGGCAGGTAGTTTGACGTTTGTATCTTTTCGAATCTTCAAAGCGGGGATCTCTGGTTGTTTGGCGATCTTCTTTAGCGATGGTTTTTTCACCCCGAAACGATCCATTGGGAAGTTCCGGAATCCTGTGGCTTTCGATAATCCTTCCGCTGTCAATCTAAAATCTCCCCCTGCTTCGTCGATGAATGCGGGATCCAGGACGACCGATAGGCTGTCGCAATCATTTTGGCTGAATTTATGGCGATCATTTTCGTTGGACATGAAGAAGTTTCGATCGACTTCCAGTCCCCATTTGCCTTTCTTGTCGATGGCGGCATCCATGATGGCCGGCCTATGGGCCGTGAAAACGATGTTGCGGGTGAACACATCTCCGCTGTTCGGGTACCAGACATGGGGGTGCAACCCATTGTTGATGATGATATTATTGGTGGCCATGCGGTTATAACCTTCCCGCATTTTGAGTCCTCCATTCAGAAGCAGGTTGTCATAGATCCGGTACCAGGATGAGCCGTCATCGAGGTCAATGTCCCAACCATGGTCGCAGCGCCAGCGGTTGTGCCGGATCGTGTTGGAATCAAGCATATCCAGGAATGGCAGTCCGGGATCAGCCTTCACCTCCGGCACGCTTTGTTTGATATCTGGTGTCCAGTAGCGGTCGCGTCCCCAGGAATTGAAACTGCCGTGGTCACCGGTTTCCAGGACGGTGTTGAACACATCACATCCTTCGATGAGATGACCGCCGAAGGTTCCTTCGCTGATGTTGATCCCCGCCCTTGGTACGTCGTAGATCGAACAATCCCGAACGGTGATGCGGTGCGCCATGGAGATCTGCACGGGAGATGTCTGTTTTTCCACCCGTCCGGTCCGGGTGATGAGGCAGTCTTCTACGAGACAGTTTTGCGGGAAATTGCGGGTTTTGGGGCCGGGCGTAAGGTCGATCGAAGCAAAGTTCTGCGCCCCATATCTGAATAATGGGCTTCTGACAGATTCCGGGTCTCCCACAAAGGCCACCCCGTTGGCTCCGGCATCGTGGATGTAGCATCCTCTAATGAGGATGTTTCGGTTGTAGTTGTTGACGAAGACGGCATTCCCTCCGACCTGGTCGAATTCCGCATCGAGGATCCGACAGTCTTCTGCTCCGTTGAAGATGATGGCTCCGCCGCGATAGGTGGTCCAGTCGGAACGCAGGAGCGGTTCGCGGTTCTGCATGAACGTGCGACTGGTATGCCGGAATACAAATCCTTTCAGGGTGATGTTTTTCACCGGCCGGGTCATGGAGCCGTTGAATTCGAACAGATGGGGAAGTCTTACGATCTCGATCTTTGCCCTGGACAGGTCGGTGCCCGTTTCCGGCATGAAGTACAAACGTCGGGCTTCGGCATCCAGGAACCACTCTCCCGGTGCATCCAGTTCCTCGAAAACATTCTCCACCATCCGGTATGCGGGATGTTTTGGGGATGGTCTGTTGTTCTGCCAACCACCTTCCTCAATCAGCGATCCATTGGGATATTTTCCCTTCACCAGCCAGTGCATATCGCCCCAGAGCGACTGGTGCATGGCATGTATGTAGGCGCCTTTTGGATCTTTCCAGCTCGCAATGCGTTCGGGTTGCAGGGGATCGTTGAGGCTGTCCTTTTTCATGTCGTGCCGCAGGTTCCAGGTATCGAAGACATTCTTACCGGCCACTGCATTTGGAAATCGGGCCATACGCTGACGGACTCCATTGACGTAGAGCTGATCGAGTTCAGTGCCGGCAGGAACCTCGGCTGCAAAAACTCCTTTGGTGACCTCCGTCCATTTGGGTCTGATGTTGCTGCCACCGCTGATGATCACCGATCCTTCCCGTTCGGCCATGAAACACAGGGCAGGTCTGTTATCTGTGCTGTCAAATTTGATCGTTTCCGGGAGATAATAGGTGCCGGCTGCGAAGATCACATTGACGGGAACATTGGGAGCCTTGTTCCTGGATATTTCCTGTGCACGTCTGAAACTGGCTACTGGTCTGGCTTTGGTACCATCGAATGCATCCTTTCCCTGAGTTGAAATGTAAATGTTCAACGTATCGTTCTGCCATTTGCTGTTGATGCCGAGTTCTGTAGCCTGACTGATCAGGACATTTGCGAGGAGCAGGAGCGCTGGAATTCCGAGTTTCTTCATAACCTGAGGAAGATGGATGAGTTGACGTCCAAAAGATACGAAGGAAGGACCTCCCAATCACCTTAACTTTTGATGCGGCGAATTGCTTATTTTAGATGGCGATCGATCCCCGCGGGATCGATGAATCGATCGCTTGTCACATACCACCAACATGCAGCAAATCGCGCCCTCCCAACATCATTCCCCCCAATCCTCGCTGTCGTCAACCGAGAGGATCATGTTTGCCCTGATGATCCTGCTGAGTCCCATCGTTGTTCAGGCACAGGATCAGGTTTCTGCTCCCATCTCTTTTCTGGGTCGCCTGCATCCGATGATCATTCACTTTCCCATTGTGCTGCTCATCGCTGCACTGGCCTTTGAACTCATGGATCGCCGGCGAAAGACAGCGTCCTACCGGCCGGCGGTTCAACTGCTGGTGGTCGGCGGGATGGTAGCTTCCATACTCAGTGTGGTCTTCGGTTTGGCCCTGGCATCTTCCGGGGAATATGGTGAAGAGCAGGTGTCTACCCACCGATGGACGGGCATCTTTACTGCCCTTTTTTCCGTCATTACGATGGTAGCCTACAGGATGCAACGTACTGGTCTGGGCTTTATCATGTTGATCATCAGTGTTTTCAATGTGGTTGTCACCGGACATCTCGGAGGCGAGATCACCCATGGCGAAGGTTATCTGACTGCTGGTTTGTCCGGGCCTTCCGAAGTGGAGGAGGGTGCGGGAGACGAACAGGTGCCGCATGGAGTGTTTCTTGCCTCGCTGAAAACTCCGTTGTCAGAGGATCAGGTGCAGGGACTGAATCTGCGTGTCCGATCTATCCTGGCACATAGCTGTTATTCCTGCCATGGTGCTGGTAAGGTTAAGGGCATGCTCCGGCTGGATTCCAAAGAGGCCATCTTCGAAGGCGGGGAACACGGGCCGGTGCTCGTGGCCGGAAAGCCTGAGGAGAGTGAAATGATCCGTCGGGTGACGCTTCCGCGGGGTCACAAGGAAGCGATGCCCGTGAAAGGAAAGCCTTTGACTACTGAAGAAATCGATGTGTTGCGTCAATGGATAAAGATGGGGGCCCCCTGGCCTAATGGTCCTTTACGCAGCCTGTATCGGGTAGCATCGCTCGAGCCCAGATTGCCGGCGATACCTGCTTCCAGGCCGGGTTTGGAACAGCCGATCGATCGATTCGTGGACGCTTATTTCAAGAAAAAGGGCATCGAATGGCCCGAGTCGGTTGATGACCGGACCTATTTTCGCCGGGTGAGCCTCGATATCACCGGCCTTTTGCCCAATCCCGACAGCCTGGATCGTTTCATGGCTGACAGAGATCCCGGAAAGCGTGAACGACTGGTTGACAATCTCCTGGCCAGGGACCATGATTATGCCCAGCACTGGATGACCTATTGGAATGATTTGTTGAGGAATGATTTCAGTGGTCCGGGTTATATCACGCGCGGGCGTTTTGACATCACGCGCTGGCTTTATGCTTCATTGCAGAACAACAAACCATATGATCAATTTGTCCGCGAATTGATAGATGCCGACAGCAGTTCTGAAGGATTCATTCGCGGCATCCGTTGGAGAGGAGAGGTCAATGCCAGTCAGCGGGTAGAGATGCAGGCGGCACAGAATGTCTCGCAGGTTTTCTTTGGACTGAATTTGAAATGTGCTTCCTGTCATGACAGTTTCATCAGTGACTGGAAGCTGGACGATGCCTATTCTTTCGCCAATCTGTTTTCGGACTCAATGCTGCAGATCTATCGCTGTGATAAACCCACGGGTCGATTGGCCGGAACGCGCATGCTTTATCCGGCGTTGGGTACCATCGACAGTACGGCGGATCGTGCGGCCCGGCTGAAGCAACTGGCCACCCTGACCGTACAGCCGGCAAACGGAAGACTTTATCGGACGCTGGTCAATCGGATATGGGCGCAGGTGATGGGCAGGGGCATTGTTGAGCCGGTCGATGCGATGGATAACCGCCCCTGGAGCCAGGATCTGCTGGACTGGATGGCCTGGGATTTTGTACAGAACGGTGCGGATGTCAAAAAGTTGTTACGCCAGATCCTTATATCACGCACCTATCAACTTCCTTCGGTGACCTTATCTGATCCTGAGGCTGTGATGTCGAAGGATTTCGTATTTAAGGGAATGATGCGCCGGCGTCTGAGTGCGGAGCAGTTTGCCGATGGCGTTGGCATGACCCTACATCCGCTGTACGCGGATTCCATGATTGCCAAAAAGCGCTTGCCCAGTGGCATTCAGTATTGTGCTCCGTTCACGAGGGCGGCTCTGGTGATGAATGACCCCTTCCAGCGATCTCTCGGTCGACCTACCCGGGAAAATGTCTCCACCAGCCGGGCGTCGCAGGCCAGTCTGTTGCAGGCGCTGGAACTCACCAATGGCGGGTTGTTCCATCAGACCATCCGGGAGGCCGCGCTGAAATGGTCTACACAACACCCTGATCCTAATAAATTTATAAAAGAAACTTACCGCAGAATGTTCGGCAGACATCCATCGAAACGGGAGTCTGATCTCTTGGAGCGCACCCTGGGAAAACCTTTGCGCCCCGATCAGGTGGAGGATTTTTTATGGAGTATGTCATTGCATCCGGAATTTCAGTTAATCAATTGATAATCATATACTTAAAAGATATCTAAAGATGGCATCAATGAACAGTGACTGGAGTCGGCGGCGTTTTCTGGGCAGTGGAACGGCTGCTGCATTAGCTGCGATGGCTGCCGGCGCGCCTATTCCGGCTTTTTTAAGCGGTTGCGGTTCCAAAAAAGCGGCCGATTCATCCGCCGATACGGTCATTCTGTTGTGGATGGCCGGGGGTATGGCGCACACAGAAACCTTCGACCCCAAGGCCTATACGCCTTTTGAGACAGGGATGGAAGCGAATCGGGTATTGAGTACATTTCCTTCAATCCCGACGGCTTTGGACGGGATCCGCTTTTCCGAAGGGCTTTCGTCGATCGCAAAGGTGATGGATCGTGGGACGCTGATCCGATCCTATGTGGCCGCCGATCTGGGTCATATCCTGCACACCCGTCATCAGTATCACTGGCATACCTGTTACGAGCCGCCGCAGTCGGTACTCGCGCCGCATATTGGCGCATGGATCGCAAAGGAGAAGGGGCCGATGAACCCTGTGATCCCGGCTTTCATCGACATTGGTCAGCGGTTCACGGTCGGTGAGGGGGAGGAGTTGAAGGCCTTCCATTCGGCCGGATTCCTGGGCAGCGAATACGGACCCTTTATGATCCCGGATCCCTCCATCGGCCTGGAAAGTGTGCTGCCGCCGGCGGGCATGGATATCAAGCGTTTCGAACGCCGTAATCAGCTCTACAAGGAATTGGTGGACAATAGTCCGCTCGGTTCTCATGGCAGTGACTACCAGCGGGAATCGCTCATACGTTCCATGGAGCAATCCTACAGGTTGTTGAAATCCCCGGAGGCAGAGGCTTTCGATCTGAGCCGGGAGCCCAAGTCATCTTATGATGTCTACAACACGGGTAAATTTGGCCTGGGTTGTCTGATGGCCAAGCGTCTGGCGGAACGGGGTGCGCGATTCATCAGTGTCACGACGGAATACGTGCCCTTTTTCGGGTTTGATACCCATGAGAATGGACATACGCGGCTGACGGACATGAAAAAACTGATCGATGCGCCGGTGGCCCAGCTCATCCTGGATTTGGAAAAAAGTGGTCGGCTGGATCGGACGCTCATCATTCTGGCGAGTGAATTCAGTCGGGATATGATGGTGGAGGGACGGCCGGAATTGAAGGTACAGGAACAGGTTCGACAGCCCGATATTATCACGGAATTGAAGCATTACGGCATGCACAGGCATTTCACCGACGGGTGTTCCGTGCTGATGTTTGGTGGTGGTATCCGCAAGGGATATGCGTATGGAAAGACGTCAGATGAGCGGCCCTGTAAGACCATCGAAAAGCCGGTCAAAATCGATCAGCTGCATCAGACGATCTATCATGCGCTGGGCATTCCGCCGGAACTGAACTATGAGGTCGAGGGTCGTCCTTTTTATACTACGCCTGATGGAAAAGGAAAGGCCATTGATGAGATCTTGTTGAAAGTCTGATCCATTCGCTGGTTTCATCGAACCAGGGATCTTTCAGGTTGTTGGAGTTGTATGACAGATCACAAGACCTATACGATCGCCGAGATGGCTGGCTGGGAACGTTTCTACCGGGCCAATTTTCTGAATTCCGTGAGTGGTTTCAAGCCCTTGAACCTTATTGCCACAGTAGATGCGCAGGGAGTGAGTAACCTGGGTTTGTTCAGTAATATCGTGCATCTCGGAGCGGATCCGGCGTTGGTAGGTTTTGTCAATCGGCCCCGGGAGGCCGCCCCGCATACGTTGGGTAACATTGAACGCGGAAAATTCTACACCATCAACCATGTCCATCCTGCCATACTGGAGCGCGCGCATCAGTGCAGTGCCAAGTATCCGGACGGGGTGAGTGAGTTTGCCGAGACCGGACTCACGGAAGAATGGATCGACGGACTTCCGGTGCCCTATGTCCGGGAAAGCCTGGTCCGCTATGCACTGGAACTGGTGCAGGTCAATCCGATCCCGATGAACGGCACATTTTTCGTGATCGGTCGGGTGGTGCAGGCACAGCTTGACCCAACGCTGGTATCCGCCGATGGCTTCATTGATATCAGCCGTTCGGATTCCCTCGTGAGTACGGGTTTGGACGCCTACGGCCGGGTCAGCGCACTGGCACGCTACCGATATGCCAAGCCAGACAAGGCTTCGGAGCAGATCCCCTGGGTTTCATGAGGTGTCCGGACGACATTTTATCAAGGTGGTGAGATCGGGAACGATTGCATGGTTTTCGGTAATCGGGATGCGCATGGCCTGGGCTAAGAAACTGACGATGGCAGATCTTCAGGACTATACTGCTGAAAACGTGCTGGGTGCATTTGTTCGGCTATACTGATGTCAGTGGATGTTGATATCCGTTGATTCCTGCTTAATTCCTTGAAATCATATCAAAAAAATCCTAAACATGTTTGACATGATTCTAAGTTCTTACTTAAATTGTAGATATTCTTTATCATTCCAAACCCAGCCATCATGACCAAGAAGATCTTTCTGAATGAATCGGAAATGCCCCGGCAGTGGTACAATATTGTAGCCGACATGCCCAACAAGCCGCTTCCTCCGCTGCATCCCGGCACCAAACAGCCGGTAGGGCCTGAGGACCTGGCGCCTTTGTTTCCCATGGAGTTGATTAAGCAAGAGGTATCTGCCGAGAGATATGTTGACATTCCTGACCAGGTCAGGGATATCTATCGGATATGGCGTCCGTCCCCGCTCTTCCGGGCTACAGGTTTGGAAAAGTTGCTGGATGCGCCGGTGAAGATCTATTATAAGTATGAGGGTGTGAGCCCCAGCGGTTCCCATAAGCCAAATACGGCTGTACCTCAGGCATATTACAACATGCAGGAGGGTGTCAAGAAGATTACGACGGAAACGGGTGCTGGTCAGTGGGGCACGGCATTGAGCTTTGCCTGTCAGCAGTTCGGCATCGAGTGTGATGTTTATATGGTGAAGATCAGTTATGATCAGAAGCCCTATCGCAAGATCATGATGAACACCTTCGGAGCAAATGTGTATGCTTCTCCGAGTAATCGGACACAGGCCGGCCGCAATATCCTGGCTCAGGATCCGCATTCAACCGGCAGTCTGGGTATTGCCATTTCTGAAGCGATCGAGATGGCCGCCCAGGATCCTCATACAAAATATGCGCTGGGATCTGTATTGAATCATGTCCTGATGCATCAGACCATCATTGGTCAGGAGGCAGAAAAGCAGTTGGAGATCGCCGGTGACTTCCCGGATGTGGTGATCGCACCGCTCGGTGGCGGGTCAAACTTCGCAGGGATTGCCTTCCCCTTCCTGCGTCACAACCTGATGCATGGCAAGAACGTTCGCGCGGTAGCGGTTGAGCCGGCATCCTGTCCGAAGCTGACGAAGGGTAAGTTCATGTATGATTTTGGCGACACCGCCGGCTACACGCCTTTGCTGCCAATGTACACCCTGGGACATAATTTCCGTCCCGCGGCGATCCATGCCGGTGGCTTACGTTATCACGGTGCCAGTGTCTTGTGCAGTCAGTTATTGAAGGATGGCCTCATCGAGGCCCAGGCGCTGCAGCAGTTGGAGTGTTTCGAAGCGGGGGTCACCTTCGCCAAGGCCGAAGGCATCATCCCGGCTCCGGAAGCCACCCATGCCATCGCCCAGGTGATCCGCGAAGCCAACATGGCCAAGCTGGAAGGTAAACCCCGCACCATTTTGTTCAACATGTGTGGACATGGTTTTGTGGACATGCAGGCTTACGCAGACTACTTCGATGGAAAACTCAACAACCACGAGTTCACCGAAGAGGAACTGTTCGGTAACCTTCCGGAGATCGATGCGTTGCAGCCGACGGCCTGAGAGGATGCATCATTATAAATAATGAAGGCGGATGTGATTAATTTCACATCCGCCTTTTCATTTCGTGATCAGTCTCCAGGCGTTACTTTATCGTATCGGTACTTCCATCAACAATATCTCAGATCCTTCGGCATTGGATGATATGGAGAACCCACCTGTATCCCAGATGCATAGTCCGTCGCGGGTTTCGAGTGTATGACCCTCGATGCTGAAAGATCCTGAGAGGATGAAGGCGTAAACCCCGTTTCCAGATTTTTTCACCTGGTACTCTGTTTGTTTGTCAGCGGAAAAAGTACCCAGATGAAACCAGGCATCCTGATGGATCCATACACCTTCATCATCCGGATCGGGAGATAGAACCTGCAGAAGTTTATCCTGTTTATCTTCCTGAGGTATGGTGATCTGATCGTATCGGGGTGTTACATTGCGTTTGTTGGGAAAGATCCAGATCTGCAGGAATTTGACAGGCTCGT
>CAJBZC010000406.1 GCA_903959965.1 uncultured bacterium | reverse complement strand
CGATCTAAGAGGAACCTTGTATTGATCTATGGCCGCGGGATGATAGCCGGTGAGAGAGAACTCTCCAAGAGTTAGGGACTCTCCAAGAGTTGAGAACTCTCCAAGAGTTGTTGTGCAGCAATCAATCATCAGAAAATAGCCATTTCTTCAGGATCGTTTAGCTCCGCTGTAAATGATTCTGTGAATTTGCGTTCTTTGCTGAACATCAAATCAAGGAACATGTCACTGGATCTTCAGACATTTCGTCCAATCAACATTGATCGGGCGCGCAACGGTTTCAAGTGCTATGATAATCAGCCCCTCACATACTGGACAACAGCCCTGGCGGGCGAAGTGGGCGAATTGTGCAATATGATCAAAAAGATGCAACGTGTGGAGCGTGGCGGTGTCGATGGTGGCAGCAGTTACACGGCAAAGGATATTACGAAGGAGATGTTGAAAGAGGAGATCGGGGGGATCGCCATCTATCTTGATCTGATGGCATCGCTGCTCGACATTGACTTGTCCGAGGCCATCGTTGATACGTTCAATCAGAAATCAATACAGCTGGACTTCCCACAACGATTGGGTGAATGAATACCCGGGTCCTGTCCCTTTTATGCTATATAGAAAGGCAGGATGGTTGCTGTAGTTTCTACTTTCAGTAAGGAAATCAGAATTTCTTTCCCTTGACCGGGGCTATGACCGGCGCTTGTCCGTCTTCCAGTTTCTGATGGAATACTTTTTCGATGTATCTCCAGGCACCGTTCTCCCATTTAAATCCTTCATAATCTCCGTCGGGGATGAAGGTATGCGGTTTGTCGGATTCCTCTGATTCCGATATGAGGTGGTCGAAGATGATCAACTTGAGTTCAGCCTCATATTGCATTCTGGCATTGCCGTCTTTTTTATATTCGATCCAGAATCTGGACATCAGGGGTGGATGAGCCGTATCGCCGGTCGGAAACCGAAAGAAAGGACCGCCAAAACGAGGCTTTCCAGATGCATCGAAATGCATCACTTCCGCCACTTTCCGGGTGCTTCGTACCGTGTGTTCGTCATAACCCAGCAGCGTGTAATAAGGTTTGCCGGCATGTTCGGTGCGGATCACCCGATAATACAGTGCTCCTATCCACCAGTCGTTTGAAGTGACCGTATCGGCTTTTGCATTAATGATCTGGGAGCGGTCGATCAACGGAATGAGCTTCAGTCGTCCGTCAGGGGTCGGCAACTGGATGGCACCGTGCCGACGATAGACCCGTTCATCCCGCACCACCTGCCAGGTGAAGATGCGGAAACTGCTGTCCGGTGCATAGACGCGTGAGATATTCCGAAGTGAATCGAAAG
Organism: uncultured bacterium; assembly: GCA_903959965.1. Lineage (GTDB taxonomy): Bacteria > Bacteroidota > Bacteroidia > Chitinophagales > Chitinophagaceae > Pollutibacter. The sequence goes on along the minus strand of CAJBZC010000406.1, from coordinate 1,272 downwards.
GGTATCGAAATGAATGAGGGTTGGACAGTGCACGTACCAACATGCGCGTGAAGGCGCTGTCGGCCCGGAATCTTTCGGCTGCATCCTTGCCTGTCAGGATACGTTGAGCAAGTACCTTGAGGGAATCCTCTCGCCATTGTGCATGGCTGCTTAGATTCGCCAGCAACAGAAAAATGATGATCAGTCGCATGATGCAAAGATGCGTAAAAGCGCCGGACACATGTTTATTTTAGCAAAGCATTGGCAAGGGCCGGTAATCCCTGGAAACAGTCATCGATCAGAGGATGTGGCAGTTCAGGCATGGGTTTAGTACTCGGAATGAAGACTGTTTTCGCCCCGAGATTCCGACCGAAGCCCATGTCACTGAGGGTGTTACCGACCATGACGGCACGGCGCAGGTCGATCTCGGGGAATTCCGACTTCGCCTTGAAACCCATTCCTGGATTGGGTTTGCGAAAAGGGCTGCCGGCATCAACCTCCGGACAGTGATAGATCCGGTCAACACGCCCCCCTGCGGCCATCACGGCCTCCATCATGAAGTGATGAATACCTGTCAGATCAGCTTCAGTCATCAGTCCACGCCCGATTCCCTTCTGATTGGTCACGATGAAAATCCTCCCGAAACGTGCCGCAAACACAGCCATGGCTTCCGGTACTCCTTCGTAAAAGCGGAACTCCCCGGCATGTCGAATGTAATCCCCATTCTTTTCATGGTTGATCACGCCGTCGCGGTCGAGGAACAGCGTCCATTGCTTATCTATATGTTGCCAATTGATCATTTCATTCGTTTCTTCAAAACTTAGCGGTTGATTTCTTTTTGCACACGCGCAAAATCCTCCGGAATACCGATATCTATGAAATAGGCATCCTGCACCATACCCGCGATACGATGTTTTGCGAGGAAGCCTTCCTCAAAGGAGAATTTCTCGGGCAGATGGAGCTGCAACAGTGCATCACGTCGGAGGACATAAACACCACCGTTGATCAACCCCTCTTTGCAGGCTTCTTTCTCCTGGAAGGCCTTTACCCAGCCATCCTCTCCTAATTCCACGCGGCCGTATCGCTCAAAATTTCGCATCGGCTTTAGGGCCACGGTACAATCAGCATTCATGCTGGAATGAAAGGAAAAAAGCGCAGCCACATCAATATCAAAGAGGGTATCTCCATTACATATGAGAACATTTTCGGCATCACTCAATGTGATGGCTGCGCGAATGGCACCACCGGTTCCCAGCGGCGACTCCTCGCGGATGATAGAAATCTGCGGGTCGG
>CAJBZC010000405.1 GCA_903959965.1 uncultured bacterium | reverse complement strand
CTGACTGATGCCCTCCTGAATCCCGAATGTCTGCGCATGCAGGATGACCTCGGGTGTCTGATTGTCAGATCGCTCGCTGATGCGCCATTGGACGGTCAGCTCCGTAGCGGCTACAGCATTCACTTCAAAGGTCACACCCGGAATGCGGCCAGCATGCGCTGGCAGCATCTGGGCCATGGAACAGTCTAACACCTGCCAGTCGCCATCATGATGAAATCCTTTGAAAGACAGACAGGATGAGGACTCGAGCCGCGCAGTCATACAGAGATCGTCGCGGTCACTTCTCCGGATACCCGGCAGGAAAACGCCAGACTGCAGGAGGCTTTGCTGCAGCAGATCGATACGAGACGCAGCTGTCAGATCGCGCGGCATCAAGCCCTCCCGAACGCAGATGGCAGCAGCTGTTCCCACAGCCTGCCCAACCGCCGCACCCGTCGCCATCACCCGGGAGGAGCCGAAGGCGACATGCGAGGCGCTGATGAGCCGGCCTGAAAGAAAAAGATTGGAAATATTACGACTGTACAGGCAACGATAAGGAATGCCATAAATGCCCTTGCTGTGCCATTGGTTGCAACCAGGCAGTGGACTGTAAACACCATCGCCGGGGTGCAGGTCGATGCTCCAGCCACCGAAAGCCACCACGTCTTCATGGACGCGTTGTCCCACGATGTCCTGCTGACACAGCATGTAATCCCCTTCGAACCGCCTGCTCTCCCGCTTGCCGGGAATGGTACCGACCCATTCGAGGGTCAGCGTTTCCGCCTCCAGAAACTCCCCAGAATTCTTGATATGATCCCACACACCGTATACGATCTTCCACAATTCCCATTTGATGAGTTCGCTGTCATGGATCGTATCCAGCCGTCCGCCGTATTCGATCCACCAAAGCCGGCATCCGAAGTCACGGGCATTGAAAGAACGAAACCTGGGAATCTTTGTGATGTCTTTCAATGCAAACGAAGGCGCATGATAGCGGATCGGCACGCCCGTATCCTTCGTATAGAAATAGATCGAATGACCCAGCAACGCTCCATATTCCGAAGAAGGAGCAAAGGGCTCTCCAAACTCATCCCCTGATTCCGCGCCCATCCTGAAAGCCGCGCCGGCCAGGAATCCAAGAATGCCGTCTCCCGATGCATCAATGAATTGAAAGGCTGATACATTATATCGCGTCTGATTCTGAGCACAAAAGGCCGAGACAGAACCGATTGTCTGATCATCCTTCATATGCACCTCATACAGGCAAGTATTCAGCAGCAGCCTTATATTATCTTCCGTACTTACCTTTTCCAGCAGGATGGTATCCAGGATCAGCGGATTGCCCTCCCGGTTCCTGTAAAGATTCTCAATCAGCATCTCATCCAGGATACCACCTTCCCTAGCCCACCGATTGTTATTCCCCATGTGAGAAGTGGCGCCAAGTATCCATAACCTGACTTCACTCGAGGCATTCCCGCCCAGTACCGGTCGATCCTGCACCAATACCACCGAGGCGCCCGAACGCGCCGCAGACAAAGCTGCACTGACACCCGACAGTCCCCCGCCGACTACGACAACATCGACGGAAACAGATTCCGTCCTCAGCATTCGAGCCCCTTCACCTTTATCCACCAGCATAGATCGGCTTTAATTTACATTCAATCGGAAAGTAGACCAGAATTTGATAATGACCAATTTGGTTCGTATTCTCGCATGATCATTAACTATCGTAAACCATGACGCAAACGTTTAAGATAGATAGATAAACTTCTTCCAGATGCCAAGGGTCAAGTGTCCGAAATGCCAGCAGCCGGAACGCATATTGAAATCCGGGATCGTGCGTAATAAACAGCGTTATTACTGTAAGGACTGTGATTATCATTTCGTCATCCCTTCGCTTCGAAAAAAAGCACGGGAGATCAGTACCAGAGATACAGGAGCCACTTCTCTTCGTGATATCGCTCAAGCTGCAGGTGTTTCCATCGCCACAGTTTCCAGAGCCTTGCACAATCATCCGGACATCAGCGGGCAAACCAGGTCTTTCATCAAGGCACTGGCGGATGAAATG
>CAJBZC010000404.1 GCA_903959965.1 uncultured bacterium | reverse complement strand
TTGCTTGCCACTAATGATGGACCTGATCCATGTAAGAGGAAATTACATTCCTCAAATGCCGTATTGATCCCAAGCGTATCATGATTATCAATGATCTGAAGCGTTGGAAATCTTTTTTGAAGCATTTCTTTCACACCACCTCCTGTTTCCATTGCCCACAATCGAACTTCTGCATCAGGAATATATCGTTCAAGCAGCGCAAGTACTCCCGGAGTATGTGCGATATCCCCAATATTGATTGTTTGCCAGGAAGATCGAAGCAGTATTTTCTTTTTATTTTCAATTGGTCTGTTAGCTGCTGTTTGACATTCACATTCAATTACGAATGAAAATGTAAAAAAAAATAAAATGGGTAAGAATAATTTTTTATTTATAATCATCGCACCTAATTTATCTGATCAAATAAAACTTTAAAAACCTGTTTCAATATAGCATCATTGTGATCAAAGAGACTGTTCTGTTTCCAGTCATTTCACTCATCTTCCTAAGGGTTCCTTACTGATTCAGTCAGCCCTTTTGAGCTCCTGTAATTGCCTATGCATTCCGTCACCGTCAGTGGCCGGTTGTAGTAACGAAAGGCTTTTACCACATTGTTACCCCTCAATCCGCCGCCAATGGAAATATCACCTATCCTGATCTTACGCGTGCTCACCGGGCCCATATCAGCGTCCAACCGACCCCATCCGAATATACGTTCCTTGCCCCCATCGTTGAATATGCCGTTGATGACATAACTGATGATCTTTGCACGATAATCAACCATGAGTGAGATCTCGGTGGTTCCGAAGAATTTGATCACCCCCGCATCGGAAGTCCAGGAAGTGGACTTGACACCATCAGACATGGTGAACTTTACAGAATAATTGGCCCCCATCTCAAGCCAGTAACCCTTCCCATCTTTGTCACGGCTTTCACAGATCACCTCGCCCTCCTTCAACCTCGTAATATTGGCTACGAGGTCGATGGTGAAACCCAGCCCTTTCGAAGGTTCCTCGATGGCCGGGAGATCGAATTCCCTGTTGATAAGCTCCGGCCCCCGTTGGTTAATGACCAACCCTTTTGTGGCAACAGTTGCAAGCTGGAATTGCCCCCAAAGGTTGCTGAAGAAATCCGGATCGACCTCATGACACAGACCCTGTACTTTGTTGGTCTCCGTGATCCAGTATCGCCCGTCCTGTTCGATCAGGTCCGGATAACTCATCCTTTCCTTCGACAGTCCGGGTGCGTAGATCAGTATTTCCGGCTGACTCCAGACAATTTTCCCATTCACCTCAATTCCACCACTGATCCAAACGGGATTTCGATTTTCAAAATCAGTGCCCCCGTTCACATGATGCCAGAATAGATATCTATCGCCTTTTGTCTTAAAAATCCGCGGACAAGCCCTTGGATGCTTGATCGGATTACCCGTGTAATAGTTGGGGATTTGAGGCAACGTCCAGGTTTTACCTCCATCATAGGAATAGGATTCTGCGGGATGCCCCATCACGGTGCGATACATGCAATACAAAGTACCATTGCTCATCTCCACGATATTCTGTTCCTCCTGTACCGGTCCAAAATCAGGATTGCGCAGCCCATGATCTCCTTCAGGATAATTGACCCATTTGAGTTTTTCCGGGTCACGTTCCGCATTGATATTGTCGCAACGCATGAACCATCCCTCCCCATCTTCCAGCATGTATTTCCCGAGCTTTGTGAAGCCGAACATCATGCCCTGAGCACCTACGTTGATCGGCTTTCCGATACCCCACATGATCTGCACCTTACCTGCCCAGTCGTTCTTCCGGTCGACTGCGGTCGTACGTACAGGCAAGCGATAACGCTTCGACCAGGTCTTCCCCTTATCGTCAGAAAATTTAAAGCAATACCATCCCAGCATATCCTCCCGGATATTGTCCATGAAATTCATACTATGGATCTTGTCGCCATTGTAATCGTAGAACACATATATACGACCATACTGAGTTTTGTAAGGCATGGCCCATGAGGCAGATTCAGCCGATGGCTCTTCAATACGAACAGGCTTCGACCAGGTTTTTCCCTTGTCTGTTGATACGGTAGAAACGATGTGTTGTCCACCCGTTCCTTCTGCTCCGGCACCTGTTGTGAATACGCAAAGCCACTCGACGGAATCCAATACCACCACATATGGCTGATCGATGTACCCACTCTCATAGATCGGTTTCCCGTTCCTTCTGTCCCGGAAGTCGTAAGACCCAGATTGAGCCATGGACTCAATAGAGATCCAAAGACAGGTAATCAGGGAAAAAGCGCTAACGATATTGACAATTTTTTTTCGCATCTATATTGAAATTATGCGTGAGCTCATTTCACGATCAATTGAAACAATGCTGCAGGTATATTTTCCTCCGGATGCTCAAGCTCAATGATCAATCCTGAAAGCCCCCTCGCCTCCTCAACTTCGATCTTGTTGACCGTTTGATGATTGTCTCTGATCTCCCGGATCAAATTACCATTAGCATCAAGTATCCTGTAATTCCGAACACAAAAAGGGATGACAGTTTCAGGATGTGTCAATAACACCGATTCCAACGGGTGATCGAAATCGGTGTCAAAGAAAAGTTCGATCGATCGGATCTTCTTTTTTTCATTCCAATCCATAACCACGGAAGGATTCGTGTCTGCAAGATCAGCAACCCATGCGTTTGGCTGCCTTGTGGGTCTTTGTACCCCATTGGTCAGATTGTCGACACCAAATAGATCTATGCCACCCAAAATATTCATGGCGATATTCAATCCATTGGGACGTCGTTGTGGTGTCCAGAACTCGAATCCTTCTACGCCAATATCATCTTTGGGATCCTGCTTACCATAGTTGGATACAGCGGCGTTGATTTTATTAAATACTGATACCAATCCGGTTACCCGATGATTGGAGTATTGCAGTAATACATCTTCATTCTTCAGAAAACAAACAAAGGCATACGCCGCCTCCGGCATCGATGTATCAAAATTCAGGTTAAGTTCATGCGTTCCCTTATTTACATTAACCATGTGTTCGGCCAGCAAGACGTCCGGTGTATGGTTATCCGGCTTGCTGCTTGTCCTGCATTGAATGGTCAGCACCGTATCTTTCGCTGCCTTTACCCAGACAGTGAATGCCGGCACTTTCCCTTTCTTCAACGGAAGTAATTGTGCTGCTGATTGCACCAGGGGCAATAATGGACCATCAGGAGGCAACGCTTGAAGGACAAGATGACTGGAAGCCTTTATGGAGGCTGAACTGATCAATTCAAGCCCGTCTGAAAGTGCCAACTTAGGTATATGCTGTCCCATCCTCAGCAATGACTGCTGAAGTGATCCGATCCTTTCCGGAGCCGAAAGGGCTCGTGGATGCATACGCTCTTTTGTGCACAACGCAGCGGCCATCCCCACTGCCTGTCCCACATGGGCACAGGTAGCCATGACGCGGGATGAACCGAATGCGACATGCGAAGAACTGATGATGCGCCCGGCCAGAAAAAGGTTGTCGATATTCCGGCTGTACATGCAACGATAAGGGATCTGATAGACCCCCTTGCTGTGCCACTGGTTGCACCCGGGCTTCTCAGAGAAAACTCCGTCCGCAGGATGCAGGTCGATCGACCAGCCACCGAACGCTACGGCATCGTAATGATCCCGTTGCTCGATGATATCCTGCTGTATCAGGATATGATCACCCTCAAATCTTCGACTCTCCCTTTTACCGGGGATATGCCCCACCCATTCGAGGGTAAGGTTTTCCGCTTCCGGAAATTGACCGGAATTCTTGATATGATCCCACACACCGTACACAACTTTCCACAACTCCCATTTTATCTGCTCTGATTCATGGATCGTATCCAGACGTCCGCCGTATTCAAGCCACCAAAGCCATGGGCCGAAGTCCTTGCTGTTGAATTGTCGATAGCGCGGGATCTTTGTGATATCCTTCAACGCGTAGGAAGGGGGAATGAACCTTACGGGTTTGCCGATGTCCTTCGAATAAAAATATATGGAATGCCCCAGTAATTCCCCATACTCCTCTGTCGGTGCGAACTTTTCACCGAACTCCTCCTTCGACTCTGCCCCCATTCGAAAGGCAGCCCCTGACTGAAAGGCCATGATGCCATCGCCGGATGCATCACAAAACAAGGGCGCCGTCAATTCGTAATGCGTCTGATTCTGCGAACAGAACCCCTTTACACTTCGGATCGAATCACCTTCTTTCCGGGTCTCATATACGGCCGTGTTCAGCAGCAAGGTGATGTTTGGTTCTTCAATGACTTTTTCGAGCAGGATCGTATCGAAGATCAGTGCATTGCCTTCCGGATTCCGATACAGGTTCTCCAGTAATAGTTCATCAAGTACGCCACCCTCTCTCGCCCATCTGTTGTTGTTGCCCATATGAGAAGTGGCACCGAGTACCCATAACCTTACTTCGCTGGATGCGTTGCCACCCAATACCGGCCTGTCCTGCACGAGTATGACCGTGATCCCGGCCCTTGCAGCCGTTATCGCACAACAGGTCCCGGATAGCCCCCCTCCTACCACAACCAGTTCGGCAGCAAACGAACAGACCCTTGATTCCCTCGACCCGGTAGCATTCTCCTTTATCATGTATACCGTTTATATTTATTTATGAATATATTTTTTTGATGATACACTGAAAATAAAGTCACCCTTTTTTTATTTTCTTTTCCCCTTGGAAAGATATTGAGCGCGAAAAGGGATCCATGATCCTAGCAGGATCAATACCGCCATGGTCGCCGTGATCCCGGCCCCTTTTTGTGTGATCGCACTCAATCCGAACAGCATAACTGAAGTAAATATCAATGACCATCCGATGACACGCAAGCCAAAGCGATTTTGATCCGGGGCGTCTGTTTTCGCTTCTTTATCCACGACTTCTTTCATATAACCTACCTCCCGACGCCTGCCAATGTAACGATCGTAATCAGGATGTGAATTCCGGCTGTCCCCTGACAACCACTCGTTGATCGCCAGCAATATCAATGGCAGCCCGACCCCAAGGATCATTTCTAATTCCCGCGATAGTTTAAAGGAGAAGATGAGCGGCACGGCGATCTTGAAGATCAGATTGACGGCCAATGTAAGGATGCTGATGCGCAGGGCGGCTTTTCCTGACAGTTTCCGGGAGAACAGTGCCCACAAAGGTGGCGCGAGCAATGGACCGCCCGTCACGGCCCCGATGCTTAGGATGACCTCTACAATTCCGCCGACATATGGGATGATGAGTGCAATCAGGATCATGCCCAACCCGAATACCCATGACGAGCGACGGGCGATCCGCATCAACTGCGCATCAGAAGCACCGGGATTGACCATCCCCTTGTATATGTCATTGGTGAAGACTGCCGAGACGACATTCAGTGCAGTATTGGCACTCGCAGAGGTGGAAAAATACATGCCGGTGAGCATCAATCCCAATAACCCCGGTGGGAGTACGAGTTTGCACATCTGCAAATAGGCATTCTCTGTTTCCAGACCGGCCAATGACGGGTTGATGGCTTTGTAGATCATGGGAGGCATCATCCAGATGACCGGACTGATGAGGTAGAGGGCTGCGAACAGAAAGGCCACCTTTCTGGCTGACCGCGGCGAATCGACACTGGTATAACGCTGGACAAAAGTCCAATTCCCCCCGATATATGCGATATGAAATATCGTGAATGCAAGTATGAACCCGATGGTGTACTCTCCGTTGATGAGGTTGAAAAAATCATCCGGGACGTGCTGAACGAAGCCTTCTACCCCTCCTGCCATATCAAAAGACAGCGGCAACAGGATGAAAACGGCGGCAGACAACACAACGAACTGCAGGATATCCGTGACCATCACGGCCCATAGCCCGCCAACTGCGGTATAGGAGATCATGAAAAAACCAAGTACGATCGTGGAAGGGATCAGGGGAAGTCCCAGAGAAGAACTTACCAGACGCGACACCGGGTACAATACGGATCCCTTGATGAAGAGATTAACAACGGTGAAAATAAATATGTACACCTTTTGAGCTGATAAGCCGAGACGCTCACCCACAAATTCTGCGGCGGTGAGCGCACCGGTCCGCTTCCATCGGGGGGCAAGCCAAAGGCCCGTGATCAGGGCTCCGATGCACATCGTCCACTGTATGGTGATGGCCACCCAGCCCGACTTGTAAGCGATGCTCCCCCATGCCACGAAAGTTCCTGCGGAAAAGAAGGACATAAAGAGGGAAAGTCCGCCGATGGACCAGGGCACTGACTCACCTCCG
>CAJBZC010000403.1 GCA_903959965.1 uncultured bacterium | reverse complement strand
GCCTGTTCCACTTAGGTTACCCGTGACCGTTAGTGCATATCCGTTCAATGTCAGCAATGCTCCTGTTCCCAACGTCAGGTTTCCAACAGTGGTATTAACTGCAAGTACGGGATCTTTGCCCACATTCGGTATGACGATATGGTCACCTCCCGAGGGCACTGCCGCCGGACTCCAGTTACCGGCCACATTCCAGGCTGTGGAGGTGGCGCCGGTCCATGTGTATTCCGGCTCAAAAAATACCGTGTAATCTTCGATCTGCGAATAAGTCCCTTGATTACATGGCGTGGACGGCGGCGTCGTTCCTGCTCTGGAAATAAATCTCAGACGAAGTCCCTTTCTCATAACTACTCCAGATGATGGAGTAGTAAAACTGACCGTTTGCTTACCCATCCCCGTATTAAAAGTGGCTGCGATCTCGCCTGCTTCGAATGCTCCATTGTCGTTATAATCAATGTACATCCGAGCCGTTTCATCATTTGCAGTGCCTGTGTAAATAGATGCAGAATAGGTAGTTCCTAAATTCAACAACGCATATTGTCCGCAAGCATAATTCTGATATGGTCCATCATTGTGCGCCGTCGTATGGTCTAAATTAGAAAGGGTAACCCGATAGATCCCCACTCCAAAAGTGTTTCCAGTATTATTATCGGTGATCGAACAAACCGCAGATGCAGTGGGTTCCGACGACATCACCACAAACGCCCCGCGCTTGATGGTGGAAGCTGCCCCGTGATTAATGGTCAGCTTCACATTATACAATCCCGGAGACGTGTAGGTATGCGTAGGGTTTTGGGTGGTGTAATCCGTATCTCCATCGTTGTCGATATCCCAGGCCCAGCTGTTCCCGTGATTGATGCTGCCGTCCGTGAATTGCACCGTCACGCTTCCGGAACAGACCGCCCTGTTGTCGACCGTGAAATCTGCCACAGAGGTGGTGGCGAAAGCATCTGTCGTGAACAGACCCCGACCGTGCGTGGCCACGGCCACCAGCTTATCGGCCGTGCGGTAATATAACATGTCGCAACGGGTACGGGCCAGCGTGGTGTTGCTTTCACCCCAGACCGGTGCAGAAGTGGTGGTGGGTCCGAAATTATCTGTCGTCCACACACCCATTTCCGTGGCGAGCAGGACCTTATCGCGATTGGATGGATTGTACAAGGCCCAGTTCACCGGAATATCCGGCAGATTACCTTCTTTGCTATACCAGTGGGTACCCCCGTTGGATGTCTCCCAGATAGAATTCACCCCATAGTTGGAGAAGGTCACCAACAGTTGATCATCATTCACGCCCACATCAATGCATGACACGTAGCCGGATGTTGTGATCGGAGTCGTACCGAGATCGATGCGCGTGGCAACGGGCGTGGCACCGTCGGGACTGGTCACCTTGTATACTCGTCCACCTTCTGTGCCCAGAAAAATGACGTTATTGTATGGACTCACCTTGATGGTGGAAATACGGCTTGTTCCAAGACTGAGCGACTTATCAGCCGAGACGATGGTGCCTGTCATGTTGCTGAACCTGCGCAGCACATCAGCCGCCGCCGCCGCATACAAAATTTTCCGCTGGCTGTCGTATGCTGTAGGATTGATGAAATGGCCGTCATCTACGCCACCGAAGGATGCGAAATGCGTACCACCATCCACCGATCTGTAATAGTCATTGAAGGTGTACGATGAAATGCGAATGTCAGGATTCAGTTGATCGATATGTACAAAGGCTCCGTCACCACCTGTGACCTCCCGTGTCGGGTGAGAAGTGGGCAGACTAAAGGCTTGTGTGCCGTTGTCTTGCGCACCGGCCAGGAATTCATGCGAAGCCACTGCATTTACGCCAGAAACGGAGTAGAACTGCGTAACATTATAGTAATAATTGCGGGATCTGAATGTCGGGACTATTGACGTGTTCCCAGCATTCGTTGAATAATCCACCCCCCCGTCACTTCCAGAGGCTACTTCATTGGGATTTCCGGGTCTAAATACGATGGCGTGCTGATCTGCATGGACGTATGGTTTGGAATACCCTCCATACCAATGAGATATGGGGTTCCAGGTGGCGCCGCTGTCGCTGGACCGGTGAAGATCAATTCCGCCGGCAATCAACATAGCCGCATTCGTGGGATGCACTTGCAGGATCAAGTCATACCAGGCCTGCCCACGCGTATAATGAGTCGTACCATCATTCACCAACCGGGGGATAGAGATGGAATTCCAGGTCGTTCCACCATCCGTAGATTTTTTCAACCATGCTACATCGTCATTGGTGGAAGAGCTTTTACTCGCAACAGCATAAACGATGTTGGCATTGGAGGGAGCACAGGCAATCTCTACCCTTCTGGCAGACCCCATTCCCACATTGGTGGAGATATCCGTCCAATTCACGCCGCCGTTGGTAGATTTGAATACCTTGCCATCACTATGCACATATCCAAAGGATGCGAAGATGTCTCCATTAGCAGCGATTTCAATATCGGAACCGACATCCCAAACACCTGTGGTCGAATAAGTACGTAAAACATTGGTCCAGGTGGCCCCTCCATCAGCAGATCGCATGATGCCGCCCCTATCAACAAAACCTCCACTTGTTGCCGCCAGAATCACACCGGTGGATGTTACGGCCAGTTTATTAACAAACCTGAAATAACTGGTGGTGGACGGGTCGGTGGATGCCAGTCTGCTCCATGATGTACCTCCGTTTGCAGATTTCCAGATGCCACCTCCGCGCTGCGCATCAGAGTTAGACCAACCCTCGCCCGTACCTACATAAATATTCTGCGTATTCGAAGGATCAAAAGCAATACTTGAAATGGCAATATTATCCCACAGATCATCTACATGGTTCCATGCAGGGGAGATGGCGGTGATGTCATTGGTGTACCATAACCCGCCTCCTACACCACCTGCCCAAAATTTCTTGTTCGTCCCGTCATTTGGATCGAAAGCAATGGCCCGGGTACGCCCGCCGACATTGGCAGGCCCTCGCTCCGTCCAGTTGATCCCGGCAATAGCAGCATTCATTGAGATCTGCTTCGCCTGTTCATCCGCAACGAACAATCGTTCCTTGGGCACAATGCCCAAAGCCGGATCCACCGTCCGCAAAAAGTAATGTTCCGCCGCAAGATCGGGTCGGTCACGTTTAGGGATGCTGTCCACCCTTCTGATAAACGAGGCGCCCCGGTTGGCAAAAGGATGCCTGCGTACCCATTGAGCCCATCTGTCCTTTGCAGAAGATATGCTGTCGATATAATGTTCACGCTTAACGGATACCCCGGGCTTTGAAGATAAAGTCGCCAAAGCCTGACGTTCACCCATATCTCTATCCACTTGCTGTCTGACCTTGTGAATGACTGGCGGCTTTGGCAGTCTGTTATACTTACCAGCGTCGGAGCAGCCGACCCATCCAATGTATAAAACAGAAAATATGCCCGCGTAGCCGAGCAGTCTGGAGATTTTGGGATTCATCGTCGAGCTGTCTAAAGGTGAATGCCGATTTCAAATAAAATCGAAGGTGCTCGACATAGGTTATTTATATATTCAAGAATGACATAATATTAGACTTTTATTTCTATTAACCGACGATAGAACATTGCATGGATTGTTCACGAAAACGAAATAGCTGTAGAATAAATTGATTTACAATACATTGATTGTAGGTTATTTCATCATAAATATCTCACGGTCATAGCATCATTCATACACCGCATCGATTTTCTGCTTATTTTGTTCATCTAAAATCCTTAACTCGACCCGCCATGTCAGGAAAATCGAACCGCAGACATTTTGTCAAGCAGGGAGCGTTGGCCACGGCCGGCTTCTTCATCGTACCTCGTCACGTTCTCGGAAAGGGGCATATCGCACCGAGTGACAAGCTCAACCTCGCCGCCATCGGGGCCGGAGGAAAGGGTACGTCCGATATCTTCAACGCCTCCAACAACGGCGCTAACAACGTGGTCGCTTACGCCGATGTTGATTGGGGACAATGCAAAACCACGACACAAAGGTTTCCCAAGGCCAAGGCCTACCGCGACTTCCGGCGTATGCTCGAGGAAAATGCCAAGGATATCGACGCCGTGACGATCTCCACTCCAGATCACTTCCATGCCGTCGCCGCCATGGCCTGCATGCAACTCGGCAAACATGTGTATGTGCAAAAGCCGCTTACCCATAACATCGCCGAAGCAAGGATGCTCACCGAAGCAGCCCGTAAATACAAGGTCGTAACCCAGATGGGCAACCAGGGTGCCTCCAACCCGGCACAGAAAGTGGCCATGGAATGGTTCGACAAGGGACTGATCGGAGATGTAAACAAAGTGGAGATCTGGACCAACCGGCCCGTATGGCCGCAAGGGATTCCTGTCCCCTCCGGCAACCCGCCCATGCCGGACACCATGTCTCCCGCCGACTGGGACATCTGGCTCGGCCCTTCGCCATACGTCGACTACCATCCGCTCTATCACCCGTTCAAATGGCGCGGCTGGTGGAACTTCGGTACCGGTGCCCTCGGCGATATCGGATGCCACACCATGGATTCCCCATTCCGCATCCTAGGATTGGGTTACCCCACCGAAGTGGAAGCAAGCGTGGGGCAGGTCTTCATCAAAGACTGGAACCCCGAACATATCCCAGATGGATGCCCGCCTTCTTCTTTGGTGGAGATCAAGTTCCCCGCCACGCAGAAAAACAAGATCCCGATGAAGATGGTCTGGATGGATGGCGGACTGCGCCCCTTCCACCCCGAGCAGCTCCCCGCCAGCGAACCGCTGAGTCCCGACGGAGCCGGCGCCAATGGCGTTTACCTACATGGCAGCAAAGGCCTAATGGTCATCGGCATGTATGGCAATGACCCCAAACTCTACCTCAACAGCGGTGAAACCATCTCTCTGCCGGCTTCTGTCAAGGAATCGACCAAGGGCATGGCCGAATGGAACCACCAGGTGCTGTGGACGGAAGCTTGCAAGGCCGGTTTCGGCAGCGAGAAACATAAGGGACTGACTTCGTCCTTCGACTATTCCGGCCCGCTCACAGAGACGGTCATCATGGGCAACCTCGCCATCCGCAGCTACATGCTGCGCAAGGAAGTGAAGAATGCCGCCGGTAATTCCCGCATGGACTACTACGGCCGCAAGAAACTCCTCTGGGATGGCGCTAAGATGCGGATCACCAACTTCGAAGATGCCAACCAGTTCGTCACCCGCGAATACCGGGATGGCTGGAAGCCTGCCATGAAGTGACCCACATGGTAAAATAAATATAAAAGGGACGTTCGATTGGACGTCCCTTTTACATTTAAATATCCGGTACAAATGAATACAAAAAAATCCCACCATAAATTTCTTCAAATGCCCATCTTTTCAGACAGCATCTGAAATAAATCTATCCAGCTATCAGGTCGCTCACGGATTTTAAACGAGGAACAAATGCCTCCAAACACATCACGTCTGTCCGCTCCATGCCTCCGGAGATCCGAAACGGATCCGTCTCCGGCTGACTTCGATAGCTTTCGACCTTCAGGATCCGAGATGAGCGGATGATGCCAGAATGTGATTTGGTTAAAGTAGTGCAAGGAGCTGTATGCAGACATCTCACATTGCACCAGGGTAGAATCCTGCAGATCCGACCCTCGCACGATCAGATCCACGCCAAACAACATATCATCCACCACACTGGCCACATGATAAGCGGGTTCTCCATCCCGCTTTCGGAGGATCGCATGCCGAACCGATGAGCGAAGTTCCGTCCAACATGCCCCATCATCAAGTGTATTCAGGCATATTCGGTTACCCGTATGCGCTAGTAACCGCCAGGCGACTCCGGGAGACATCGGATCAAGTCCGCGATCGCTGCAGACGCACATATCTCCTCCGCTCAATCGCGTACGTGTGCAATCGCAGGCGAAAAGACGCCCCAGCTGCATCAACTCCAGTAAATATGCAGAATACCTGTTCAATCGAAGGCGTTGGGACCAGTCACTATGAAATTCTGCTGCCGTTCGCGGACCTTCATCCCATGGAATGCCGAGAAAAGTCAGCGTATCGAAGATATCCTGAACATATGCATCCCGAACACGTCCAATATCCAGATCATCGATCCGAAGCATGATAACGGCTCCATGTCGACGCGCCAGTCCGGCAGTCAGCACAAAAGATAATATGTTTCCGGCATGCAGATACCCGCTGGGCGTGGGTGCCAGACGTGTTCGATGAAATCCGGGTGCCTTTGACATGGTTGCAAATGCTTCTGTGTGGACGGTTTTTGACCCATTTGTAAGTTCATGTTTCAAACGGACAATCCACCATCAACCCATAAAAAAATCAGAGAAATAAGCGGCCCACTCCTCCTCCGTGTAGGATACCGGCCGAAGCACTTCATCGTGCCAGGGCTTCCACGACTGCGACCCGGGATCGAAGTATTCCGCCACATCCCGACCCAGAAAGAGCTTGTAATCAAACCGTCGAACATCCGTCACCACGTATCCGGGATAGTACCATTCGCACCCGCGTGCGCACAACTCATCTATAGTGAGGAGGATCAGATATTTACCCAGGCTGAACCTTGCATACTCCGGATCATAGAAATGCAGGATGGAGGATCCGGATTTGTCACCGGTGTCGAATATACCCATAGCCACTAGCCGGCCGCCATCCCATATTTGAAGGGCGTGCGTGTCATAAATACTCTCATCGTCATCATAATACAAGGCATCATGTATCGAACTGTACCCGTCAAAAGGCACGGATTCCAGATACCTGTTATACAATAATTCATGGGTCGGATGCGGCCGATAGTTGGATATCAATTCCACCCGAAAGGACGCATTCCGCCTCCGCATTCGACGGTGCGCGTCCCTGACCGGCAGGTCCTGCAACGGATACCTCAGCCACCATACCGGCCTGAAATCACCAAGATCATCAATGAAACTGTGGGTGAGTGTGAAGATCGTCTGATTCATCCGATACCATCCCAGCGCCAGGAATGCGTCCAGCTGGGCGCCGGTCAATGCACTCGGATGCCGTATCTTCTTATATGCCCTCATATGCCCTAAACGTTCCTCCCCGGACTGCCTGCCGGGTATGCCAAAGTTAAGCCATTCGACCCGGAAGGCTACGAAGGCGGACCTTCCCATCTGAAATTTAGCGGGACCTCAATGATGAACTTCGGCTTGGATTGACAGACTAAAACACGTATAAAGCACCATCCCTTCGTACCACCAGGATATTCAATGTATCCCACGAAGGGGTACACTGTGTCCTTGGCGTCACGCGCCATCGGCATTGCCATCATGGGCTACCATAAACGGGCATGAGTAATCTAAAAATGATCAGCACGCTCAACGCATATAGCGCAAACGGGTAAACAAAATTTGACAGGACAAGTCCATAACGTTAACGAATAACCGAAGATCAACAGCGTCTATGCAGCATCATGGTCTCGACAGATCTGCCGTTACAGAGAACTGGCTGAACGCCGCACCCGGCCGATGCACGGACCTGGCATATCGAAGTTTCAGCCTCCGCAGGCTCACTCCGGCACCGATGGAAAAACCGGCCATGCCGTTGACCGCTCCGGGAATGGACAGCTCACCACGACGCATGAAACTGTAGCCCAGCGCCAGATCTATCCGCTCTCCGACAAAACCCTGAACCGCAAAGGTCATGTGTCTTAATATCTTCTCGGCAACACCTCCTCCGGTACGAGGCCATCCATTCTCCGCCATGAACACCGTATCCCGATATAACACATCAAACCGATGCAGACGTTGACCGGTGAGTGAAAACTGCAGCGGCGCATATTTCAATCGCTTGGTGACCCCAAGTTGCACATCAAACGGCAAATCCTCCCCCACCTGATCATAGGTGCGCCACTGGCCTCCCATATTGCGAAACAGAATCCCCGCCTGAAACCCCTGAGCACTGTCATGATAATTCACCCCGACATCCGCCACGACAGCTCCGGAACGATAAATACCATATCGGCTGAATGCGCCCTTAAGGCTTACCCCGCCATACCATCGCTCCATGTAGCGGCCTCCGGCAGACAGTCGAACAGATAAATCCCGGGCACTGAAATCTCCCAGCACATTGCCCGCAGCATCCGTCTGTACGGCGGTGCCGTAGTCCATCAGATCGATACCGCCTGAGAGCACAGTTGCCCAACGGTCAGGAGCCGCCGTCATCATCCATCCCAGCTGACGTATCCCCGCAGGATGGGCATTGAAGGCGGCCGTCATCTGACCATGATGCATGGATCGAAGGAGGGCAGGATTATGTGCCGCCGCCGCCGGATCATCGGAGATTACAGATGTATTGGCCCCACCGAGTGCATTCAACAGCGGGTAGGAAGGAAGTCGCAGAAATGAAAAGGTCGATTGTCCGCCAAGGGTCTGCGCTCCCCCTGAGTGGGTGAGCCATGTTCCAAGGAAGATCAGAAAGATGCGTCTGAGCGTCCGCATACGAACGAAAATAAGCATTGGAACCCGACAAAAAAGAAAATCCCCCATGGAAATGGGGGAATTTTGTAACCCTTAAAACAACCAACATGAAAAACTTACTTGCGTAGTTTTCAAGATTAACAAGGTTTTTTTTGAAATGTTCAGGATAGATGCCCAAAAAATGACCTTTTTTTGATGAGCATGCAAAAAATGATAAAAAAAGGGGCGCCTGTAAAGACGCCCCTTCGAAAAATCTTTATGGCTTGATCAGACCAGGGCCAGTTCCAGTACCTGCTGCATGGTCTTGACGTAATGAAAGGTGATGCCCTCGATGAAACCGGTCTCGATTTCCTGAACATCCTTCTCATTCTGCCAGCAGAGGATGATCTCCTTCATCCCCGCCCGTTTGGCGGCCAGCACCTTTTCCTTGATGCCGCCTACAGGTAGTACCTGTCCCCTCAACGTGGCCTCTCCGGTCATGGCGAGGTGAGACCTCACCTTTCTGCCGGTCAGCGCGGAAGCAAGGGCCGTCATCATCGTAATACCTGCACTTGGACCATCCTTAGGAACAGCGCCCTC
The DNA here is from genome assembly GCA_903959965.1 of uncultured bacterium. Classification (GTDB taxonomy): domain Bacteria; phylum Bacteroidota; class Bacteroidia; order Chitinophagales; family Chitinophagaceae; genus Pollutibacter. Next base: position 4,498 of record CAJBZC010000403.1, on the reverse strand, counting down.
CGGCACATGGATGTGAATGTTACGTTCCTTGAAGAGCGTAGCATCAATACCGGCCTTTCTGGCATTAGACTGAAGATAGGTCAGCGCCGTGGCTGCACTCTCCTTCATCACATTGCCCAGATTACCGGTCAGTTTCAACTCTCCCTTCCCTTCACTCAGGCTCGTCTCGATGAACAGGATATCTCCGCCGACATAGGTCCAGGCCAACCCCACAGCCACTCCAGGCATGTTGGCGGTCTTATAGATCTCGTTCGAATACCTCGGCTTGCCCAGGATTCGCTCCACATCCTTGCGGGTGATCGTTCCCTTGATCTTCCCCTTTATGGCATATTCTTTAGCCATCGCCCGCATCAGAGAAGCCAGCTGCCGGTCCAGTTCACGGACACCGCTCTCGCGGGTGTATTGCTCGATCACCATCCTCAGTACATCGGGACTCACTTTAAGCGGCATCTTGCCCAGGCCGTGCATTTCCTTCTGCTTTGGTATCAGATGACGGATGGCAATCTCCTGCTTCTCCTCTACGGCATAGCCGCTGAGTTCGATGATTTCGAGGCGGTCGCGCAGCGCAGGCTGGATGCTTTGGATATCGTTGGCCGTGGCGATGAACAGGACCTTGCTCAGGTCATATTCGAGTTCGAGATAATTATCATAGAACGAATGATTCTGCTCCGGATCCAGCACCTCCAGCAATGCGGAGGACGGATCACCGCGATGATCCCGGCCTACCTTGTCGATCTCGTCAAGGATCATGACGGGATTGGATGTTTTTACCTTGCGGATGGTCTGCAGGATCCTGCCCGGCATCGCCCCTATATAGGTTTTGCGATGACCACGGATCTCACTCTCATCATGCAATCCACCCAGACTGATGCGGGCATACTTCCGGCCTATGGCATTCGAAATGCTCCTTCCCAGCGAAGTTTTACCAATCCCCGGAGGACCGACAAAACAAAGGATCGGGCTTTTCATATCCCCCTTGAGCTTCAGTACGGCCAGATATTCCAGGATCCTTTCCTTGATCCTGTCCATCCCGTAGTGATCTGCATCCAGCACCTTCTTCGCCTTGCGCAGATCGTACCTGTCTTCCGAACACTCATCCCAGGGAAGATCGAGCAACAGATCCAGATGATTATACACGATAGAGTAATCCGGGGTGCTGGGATGCATGCGCTCCAGTTTCTCCAGATTCTTTTTGAAGAGTTCTGCCGCTGCTTTCGACCATTTCTTGGTCTCCGCCTTCTTGCGCATATCCTGGAGTTCGCGGTCATTCGAATCCCCGCCGAGTTCCTCCTTAATGCTTTTCAGTTGCTGCTGCAGGAAATACTCCCGCTGCTGCTTATCAAGCTCCGTCTTGGTCTTGGTTGTAACCTTGTTCTTCAATTCGGCAAACTGCAACTCCTTTTGCAGCAGATGCAACAGCATCTCCGAGCGTGCCTTCAGATCATCCATCTCCAGGAGCTGCTGCTTCTCGAACAGATCGCTGTTCAGGTTACTGCTCACAAAATGGATGAGGAACGAAGGATTCTCGATGTTTCGAAGGATGATGCTCGCCTCAGTGGGGATGTTCGGCGACAGCTGTATGATCTGTCCCGCCAGATCCTTGATGGAACTGACCGTGGCGTCAAAATGCTGATCGTCCTCGATCACTGTCTCTTCGAGTACCTTGATCTTCCCCCGGAAAAATGGATCCTGCTCTGTGATCTCCAACAGCTCGAACCGCTTCCGTCCCTGAATGATCACGGTGGTCCCGCCATCAGGCATCTTGATCAGCTTGATGACCTTAGCTACCGTTCCCACCCTGACCAGGTCGTCGACGCCCGGATCCTCGACATTCGAGTCCTTCTGCGCAAGCACTCCCACCAGTTTATTTCCCTTGTACGCTTCTGTGACCGCCCTGATCGACTTATCCCTGCCCACCGTGATCGGAATCACCACCCCTGGAAACAAAACCGTATTCCGGAGCGGCAGCACCGGCAGGTCTTCCGGAATCTGGATCTCATCCATGCCGTCACCCTCTCCCTCGTTCAACGGGATGATCGGCATGAAGTCCATGTCATCGTCCGCCATATGATACGTTCTGTCCAAACTCATAAATTTCCTCATTAACGCCAGGCTGACACCTTTTAATGCCTCCCCGATCAAAAATACAATATCTCCCATCAGGACAATAACGATGCCAACAAGCACAAACCCGCAAAGGACAACATATCCCGGCTCATGGCTGATCGATAAACTCCTGAAAACCTGTCAGTTTACTTTAAAAAAGCAGCCAGTCTGTCATACAGACTGGCTGAACATCCGACTCAAAAGCCGGCCAAAGATCATGGAAGGGAACTTTAAAAATTGATACCCACCCCGAGCTGGACCATCTGGCTTTTCCAGGCATCGGAATTGGCCACATCACTGATATTGGTGAGTCCGATCCCATAACGACCATAAACCCGGAACATCAGCAGTTTGAGTTGCACACCGCCGAGCAGAGAGAGGTCGCCGTTCTTGAAAGCGGCCCCTCCATTGCTCACCAGTGTTTGACCGTCATCCATCATAATGCCGAACTGCGGACCGAACTGTAGCATGAGCGGGCCGCCGGAAGGACGAATGTTGATCAGCACGGGTATGCTCAGATATTTGAGATCAGTTACAACACCGGGTCTGATGTTAGTAGTAAGACTATTTAGATTACTCCCCGTTTCAGTCTTGGTCTGATTGAACAACACTTCCGGCTGAATGCCGAATTTCTTATTGAACATGATCTCGAGGGCGCCACCCAGGTGGTAGCCGTAGTTGAAGCCTTTCTTGAAGGCTTGCCCGTCGATCTTATACATGGTGGACCCGGCCCGAACACCGATCTTGAAACTACCCTGCGCCTGAGCCCCGGCAAATCCTGCGGCTGCCATCAGGCAGATAAAGAAGATTTTTTTCATGTGCGTGAATTTGAAAGGAAAGATGGTGAAGTCCTTTCAAAAAATGCGCCAACAAGCTGTTAATCCAACAGGGGCCATTCTTTTTTTAAGAAAATACCCGATTCAGAGGAGTTCAAGCAGGGTGATTTCCGGCAGGATGCCGACCCTTCCGGGATAGCCGAGGAATCCGAATCCGCGGTTGACGTACAGATGCTGCTTCCCCCGGCGATAGAGGCCCGCCCATTGACGATATACATATTGCACCGGACTCCAGCGGAATCCGGGGATCTCCACCCCGAACTGCATGCCATGCGTATGCCCGCTGAGCATCAGATCGATATCCGGATATTGCTTCAATACCTGCGCATCCCAGTGGCTGGGATCATGGCTGAGCAGGATTTTAAAGGGATACGACTCCGTTCCACGCCAGGCATCCTCCAGCCGGCCGTACTTGGGGAAGTTTGCCTTGGCACCCCAGTTCTCGATGCCCAGGACAGCGATGTGCTGTCCGTTTCTTTCCAGCCTCACATGTTCGTTCATCAGGAGTTTCCAACCCATCTCCCCATGCAATTTTTTCAATTGCTCCAGGTTGGCCGCCTTCGCCTCCGGACTGGGCCATGAGCGGTAATCTCCGTAATCATGGTTACCCAGACAGCTGTAAACGCCCATTGGAGCCTTCAAGCGGGCGAATACTTCCCGGTACTCATCCATCTCGCCGGCATAATCATTCACCAGGTCTCCGGTGAAGAAAATGATGTCCGGCGACAGATCAAGGATGCGCTGCACCCCCTTCTCCACCGCCTGCCGATCCGTGAGGCTCCCCGAATGTATGTCTGATATATGCACGGCTTTCAGTCCCCGAAACGCATCGGGGAGTCCGGGCAGATCCAGCTTCACATGTTCCGTCCGATACTTGTATTTATTGCCAAATCCCCAAAGCAACCCGCCAAACAGACTTCCGCCAATTCCGATGCCAAGCCAACTCATGAAAACAGACCGGGAGATGTGGGCTGACCGAAACGGCTCATCCGCCAGCAACCGGTAATAAAGATGACCACCGGTCCATTGAATAAGTCGACGCATGTCGTCCACCAGAAAAAAGACCGATGTCGTTAGCTTTGACAGAAATAATCCGATCAGTACGGCAAAAACATAGATTCGTACCGTCCTCGGCCATTGATCGGTCAAGTGTAAGGGCCCCGTGAGAAAAAGCAGGACAGCCAGCAAGGAGGGCAGCCAATAAAGTATGGATACAATCCAGCGCACCCTGACCGACCATGGCTGCATCAGCATGCGGAGGGTCTGAAAAACATAGAAGTCGAGCAACAGCATGCCGACAATAAAGGTCGTGGAAGCGAGAACTCTGCCCATGTTGATTTGGTGAAACTAAGCCGCAAAGATATCCAATGTGATGAATGCGTGGCTGAGGGATTCGAATCAGAAGGCCATGAACTCATCCAGTTGAGCGGAGATGGCCGCCAGTGTGGCCTCGTCCCGGATAACGCCCTCAACATCCATCAGTTTATCCACTACTGAAATCGGGAGACGGTTGGGCAGTACCGCCACCTTCAGATAATTTAACGTGCCTGTCAGGT
>CAJBZC010000402.1 GCA_903959965.1 uncultured bacterium | reverse complement strand
CTATCATCAGCCCCCGGCAGATCAGGGCTGCTTTTCCCATCCCTACAATGCCGGGCACGTTAAGGGTTCCGCTCCGGAGTTTCCGTTCGTGCCCACCGCCGAATATCTGCGGCGCGAGTTCGATCCTTTTATCCTTTTTGCCGATATACAATATACCTACGCCTTTCGGTCCGTACATTTTATGTGCAGAGAAGGCCAGCATATCGATCCCTTCTGCTCTGACGTCTATGGGAATCTTGCCGGCCGCCTGGTTTGCATCACAGAAGAAAAGTATACCGGCTTCCCGGGCGATGCGGGAGATCTCTCGAATGGGATGGAGAAGTCCGGTTTCATTATTCGCATACATTGCCGCGATCAGCATCGTCGTTGGACGGATGGCATCTCGCAGCTGGTCGAGGTCGATATGTCCGGCCTGGTTCACTGGCAGTACGGTGACATCCATGCCTCTCGATTCCACATGCTCACACACATCCAGAACTGCCTTGTGCTCTGTGGCAATGGTGATGATATGTCCCCCGGCTAATCCTTTTTTTTCCGCGAGGCCGCGAATGGCGAGGTTGATCGATTCGGTCGCGCCGGATGTAAATATGATCTCAGTGGGAGATGCACCGATCAGATCGGATATTTCTTCGCGGGCAATGGCCACGGCCTCCTCTGCATGCCAGCCATGCGCATGACTTTTACTGGCCGCATTCCCGAAATGTATCGAGAAGAATGGCAGCATGGCCTCCACCACCTGCGGATCGCAGGGCGTGGTTGCATTGTAGTCGAGATATATAGGATAGCCGCTCATATTTATTTTCAATCGTGTCTCACGCCTTCCTTCACCCGAAACACATGCAATATGTATGGAAAAATAGCATCCATACTTTCTGCCGCGCCCCTCGGAGATCCCGGCATCGTAATCAGCAGGGCGTCTCCCGCAAAGCCGGCGATGCCCCGGCTGAGCATGGCGTAGGGCGTCCTCTGCTGGCCGTAGTCGCGGGCCACTTCCATGATGCCGGGTACTTCACGTTCGATCAATGGCCGTATGGCGTCGGGTGTTACATCCCTGGGGGAAAGGCCTGTGCCACCGGTGAAGAGGATGAGTTGATACCCCTCTTCGATCAGCTTGGCAGCAGTCGATTGGATGACATCGAATTCATCCGGGATACATAACCGGCAGGAGACGCTGAGCCGGTGTTTACCCAATCGTTCCTGTATGACATCTCCGCTTTTATCCGTGTTCAATCCCTTGCTGACGCTGTCGCTGCAGGTTATGACCGCCACACGTACAGTATCAGGATAGGCATATTTGATGTCTGATTTCCCGCCCTTCTTTTTCTCCAACCGGATGGTGGATATTTCAATGCCGTCATCGATAGGTTTGAGCATGTCATACATTGTGAGGGCTGTGACTGCCGCGCCATGCATGGCTTCCACCTCCACGCCGGTCTTATAAACGGTGTGTACTTCCACCCGAATGTGGATCTCAAGTCCGGAGATCTCATGCGAGATGGAGGTAAATTCCACCGGCAATGGATGGCAGTCGGGGATCACCTCGTAGGTTTTCTTGCAGGCCAGCAAACCCGCGGCCCTGCTGAATTCGAAGACATCGCCCTTCGGTACCTTGCGGGCCACGACCGTGTCAATCGTTTCTTGTTTGGACACCTTCAGAATGGCAGAAGCAACTGCCTCGCGCAGGGTGGATGATTTATGCGTGATGTTGACCATGTGATGGCTGTAAGATTATTGATTCACCTTCCATTGATAAGATTCATCGCTGAAGATCTCCCTTCCCCAGATCGGAAGTTCCGCCTTCAGGCGTTCCACACATTCAGCACAGGCGTCCATCGCGGCCTTCCTGTGTTTGGATGAAGTAAATACAAAAAGGCAGAGGGCCCCCGTCGGTACGATCCCAAGGCTGTGATGTACATGCATGCAGGTCAGCGGATATTTGGCGAAGATATCTTCCCGGATCTGCGCCATGCGCTCCAGCGCCATCTCGGTCTGCGCTGTATACTCGATGCCGGTCACCGGCTTTCCATCGATCTCATCGGCGCGTACCTGGCCCAGGAAGATGCCATGTCCGCCAATGGATGTCTTGCCTTCATGTTTCGCAATGCTGTCTGCGATAAAGGTCGGAGATATCGGACCTTCCATGAAAATGTTCTTTGGTTTCCTGGGTTCCATCACTTATATTTATTTAAATGTAAACAAGGCGTTTACACCGCCTTTCAGACTGCGGGCCATGATTGTTTCATCCATCTGTTCGAGTATCCTGATCGCGGCCAGGCTTCTTTTCCCGGATTGACAGATGATGGTCACGCTTTTTCCGGAAAATTCTCCCGCATGTTCGTGCAGACCCGACATCGGGATTTCCACCAGGGTCACGCCCAGGGAAGCGCAAAGTTCCGCCAGCCTGGGCTGTTCATGCGCTTCTCGTATATCAACAAGCGGCTTGGCAAGATGGTTCTGCCTCCAATCACCCGGATCCGTTTCCTTCTGGTCGGTGATGTCCATGCCACAGGCTCTGGCATAATCAAGGGCCAGGTATTCCTTCGGGGTGGAAGGTGTCATGGCTGCACTGTCGGGGTGAGGCGACAACG
>CAJBZC010000401.1 GCA_903959965.1 uncultured bacterium | reverse complement strand
TTCTTTCCTGGATCTCAGACATACTCCCGCTTAAAATAAATATGAAAAGGAATGCATTACAGACAATCCGTGTTCATATTTGTTGGCGGATCAGCCGTTTCTTTTTCAGCAAATGAAATACCTGTTCAGCCAGAAAGGCATATCCCGCCTGATTTGGATGTACACCATCCATCGGCGTCATCAGATCTGGCCGACCGCGAAATGCTTTCGACAGATCCAAAAAATAAATGCCCTCTGCTTTTGATAATATCCGGATCCGCTCACGCAATTCCCAGATCCTCGGCCTCCGTTCCGTCAGATTGGCCACTCGTTCCGCCGGCAGGTTTGGCGTGGTTAATACCATGTCCGGCGGACTGCACAGGATGATGCGGCATGCAGGATTGATGACGCATAACCTGTTGATATATTCCTGGTAATCAGTTTCGAAAGCGTCGATATGTTCCCAATTTCGTCTGGGCTCACCCACCGTTTCGTTGGTGCCCACCTCAATGATGACGATATCCGGTACAAAACGCCGGAGCGAGTCCAGCACTGGCCAGATATTCGGCGTACCGAACTTCAGGACCGTGGCTCCGCCGATTCCGAAGTTTCGAACCAGACATTTTTGATATCCACCGGACTGCAGCAGATCGGACAAGATGGCAGGATATCCATGTTTAGAAGGATCCGTCACCCGCGCACCCGCCGTGATGCTGTTGCCTACGCAGGCGATCCTGAGATCAGTTGTTTTGGAAGGATCTTGAGTATACCCCTGAGCACTATAAATAAATATAAAGACCAAGAGCAAGATCAGATGCAAGAAAGACTTTTTCATCAGTTGAATTCTAAGGATTTGTAGATGCAGGATCGAAAATATCTTTTCAGATGGTTACAATATTATTTGTTGATGCGGGAAACAAAAAATAATCTTTTGGTACCGGTCATTCTTGATCAGACATATTCATTCAAATCATATCTTGGTAAAATGATGTCTGTCAGATTGATACTATCTCTACTAATCATTGCACAGTTAACACTGTCAGGTCATACCATCAATGACCGGCCTTTCAAAAAGGCGGACCGATACATCTTCGTGCAAAAGGAAAAAAGAAGGAACGCCAATGTGGAATGGACGCTCGTGTGGGAGGATGACTTCAATAAGGGCAAGCTCGATACATCAACCTGGTCACGCATCGATCTGTTTACTTCTCCCAAATGGAAGACTCCGAAAGAAAGATGGCAGGAGAACACCGGCTGTTTCCGATACATCACCGGCACGAATGATGACGTGGTCCGATTCGACAAGGATCATATTTATTTGCGCGGGATCGTCAACCACGATACCATTCACGGGGATCCCAGGCCATATCTGACCGGTGGGATCTACAGTGCCGGGAAATTCGCCTTTCAATACGGCAGGATCGAGATCCGGGCAAAACTCGATGCCGCCCATGGTGCCTGGCCCGCCATCTGGATGATGTCAGAAAAAGATGTCTATCCCGATCAACACAACGGAGAGATGGACATTATGGAACGCCTCAACCACGACGCCTTCGCTTACCAGACCACCCACAATCATTATACCATCACCCTCAAACAGGAAACACCTAAAAAATTCAACACCGGAAAGATCGATAGCTCCGGCTTCAATGTGTACAGCGTGAGTTGGTACCCCGATAAACTGGTCTATGCCATCAATGGCGTGGAAACGATCACCTATCCCAAGGTGCCGGGAGCAGGCACCTACCAATGGCCCTTTGATCAGCCGTTCTACCTGATCATCGACCAGCAACTCGAGGGCAGCTGGCCCGGAAAGATCAAGGACCCGAAGGAATTGCCCATCAATATGGTGGTGGACTGGGTCAGGCTATATCAATGAACCTGATCGAACATCAATGACCAGACAACCGCTAGTCAAAGGAAGTTGATGCGGTTTCCAAAATTTGGCTGTAATTTTTGGCCCTTAATGGAGTCGCCCGACCTAAATGACAGTACACACTACGCCGCATCATTGAAGAATGATGATGCGGAAACCTGGCGGCATCTGATCAGGATCCAGTACCCGGTACTATGCCGGTATGCAGAAAAGATGCTGAAAGATCCGGCAGCAGCGGAAGATCTGACCACCGAGGTATTCGTCAAGCTCTGGCAGAAAAGAGCTGAATTCAACGATCTGCTTCAGATCAAAAGCTATTTGTATACCTGCATCCGCAATGGCTGCCTGAACCTGATCCGGGGCAAACAGAGAGAAGAATCCAGGAACCAGGCTTTCGCAGATATACACCTGCAGACAGACCAGCACACCGATCTTGAATTGATCCATATCGAATTGCTGGCGGCCATCCGGAAAGAATTGGATGCATTCAGCCCACGCATGCGTGAGATCTTCATCCTGGCCTATTTCAAGCGAATGACCAACGAAGAGATCGCCCTGAAACTCAACCTGTCCAATCAAACCGTTCGAAACCAAAAGGCGCTCGGATTATCCCTCCTCCGAAAAAAATTGAAGCCGAAGTACCCCCTCCGCCACATCAGCATGCTGCTCCTGGCATAACCGCTTCAAATTAACTTCCTGCCGTACCGGTACAAATCTCCCTTTGCGGTGTATTAACTGCATAAAGGAATCAGGACATGGACGATGAACACCTGCAAAGGGATCTGCATATCGCCGAATTATTGAAAAGATCCCTGTTTGACGAACTCTCGGCAACAGAAAGGGAAACACTCGAGGCGTGGATGAATGAAAAAGAAGCGCACCGCCGGCAATTTGACGATCTTGACCGGGATGCCCTGGCTGATGACCTGCTGGAAGCGGAGAACTATGATGTGGAGGCTGCAACGATGAGGATTTTTGCGGCGACCGGCATCGGAGAAAAGCCCGAAGAACAGCCATCAAAAGTATCTCCGCTATACCTGTCAACATGGTGGAAAATCGCCGCAGCTTGTCTGTTCCTGGCGACTGCCGGATGGAGTTGGTATCATTTCAATGGACGGGACATATCTATGAACGAATCGGCAAATGCCCGATCCGTCGTGGTTCCGGGAGGAAACAAAGCCATATTACTGCTGTCTGACGGCCGAAAGGTAGAACTCGAAGCTGCTTCCAACGGACTCCTCAGCCAGGAAGGCGATGCCAGGATCATCAAACTGGAGGACGGAAAGCTGACCTATCAGTCAGACAACGGTTCCCGGTCACGAAAAACCGTCTATAACACCCTCTCCACTCCCCGGGGAGGGCAATACCAGCTCACACTCCCCGATGGATCGAACGTGTGGCTCAATGCGGCATCCTCCATCACCTTCCCGAACCAATTCGATGGGAACGAACGACGCGTAAGCATCACCGGAGAAGCTTATTTCGAAGTGCGTTCCATACCGGGACCAGACGGGAAGCGGACCATGCCATTTATCGTGGAGGCAGGAAATGAGCGCATCCGGGTGCTCGGAACCCAGTTCAATATCAACGCCTACGGAGATGAGGATGGCATCCTGACCACCCTGGTCGAGGGCTCCGTGATCGTTGGCCATCCGCTCGACTCGGTCACCCTCAAGCCCGGGCAACAATCAAAAATGAAGGGCTCCGCAGGATACAAGGTCTCCAAACCGGATCTGGAAGAGGTCCTGGCCTGGAAGAACGGGAAGTTCATCTTCAACCAAGCCAGTACAAAGTCGCTGATGACACAGCTTTCGCGATGGTACGATGTCGATATCGATTACAGGGACGATGTAGCAGGGATCTATTTTTCGGGAGGTCTGTCCCGAAAGGACAGACTGGAAAAGATGATGGAACTGCTTGAACTCGATGGCAGACTGAAGCTGGAACTGGAGGGTCACGTGCTGAAGGTGATGCTGAATGAAAGTCGGAAAGTCAAATGAGCCATATGGCAATTTTCAACTATGACAGACCGCCATACTAAGATCATTCCATGAACAACTTGCCGGCTTTCATCCTGATCCCTGATCATGGGAAATACTCCGGTGTATTGACTTACACTCATATTCAAAACTGTAATAAACCCAAGACAACCCGCTTATGCCAACAAACCTTCAGGGCGCCTGCTTTCCAAAAAGAGGCGTCAATGCTTCAAAAAGGTCGGTGTTCATGAGAACGACGGCCTCTGTGTTACTGCTCATCTGCCTTCAGGTGCAGGCCACCGGTTTTTCCCAACAGGTGAGCATCTCCGGAAAGGACCTGTCACTCGAACGTGTCTTCAGCATGCTGAAGAGTCAGACAGGATATGATGTACTCTACAATCCAGAGCTGCTCAAGACCACCAGGCCCGTCACACTTTCTGTGAGGAACATGGACCTGAAACAGGTGCTGGAACTCTGCGCAAAGGATCAACCGGTGGACATCATGGTCCGGTACAATACCCTGGTGGTTACCCCAAAAAAGGATGAACCTAAACAGGACAGACCGGAACAGTCATCAAAGCCGGTGAGATCGGGACCGGTCAGCGGAAAGGTGACCTCCGAAACAGGAGAACCACTCTTCAATGCGAGCGTGACCGTGAAAGGCACGAACCGCGGCGTCACCACCAATGAGAACGGCATTTTCATCATCGATGCACAACCTCAGGATGTGCTTGTCATCTCCATCATTGGATATCAGCCCCAGGAGTTGATCGTAGGCGATCAGACCAATGTCAACATCACCATGAAACTCGAGGCATCGAAAAGCGAGGAAGTCGTGGTGGTAGGTTACGGACGACAAAAGAAGCAAAGCGTCGTGAGCGCCGTAAGTACCGTTCGGGGAAGTGACATCAGGTTCCCTGCCCGGAATCTGTCGGTCAACCTCGCCGGCCAGATCGCCGGTCTGGTATCCATTCAGCGCAACGGCGAACCGGGTTACGACAACGCGGATTTCTGGATCAGAGGCATCAGCACCTTCGCGGGCGGCACCAGACCCCTGGTGCTGGTCGATGGGGTTCCGAGAAATTTCAATGACATCGAAGCGGATGAGATCGAAACCTTCTCCGTACTAAAGGATGCAGCCGCCACGGCCGTTTTCGGAGCAGAAGGTGCCAACGGCGTCATCGTCGTCACCACCAAAAGAGGACAGGCCCGCGCTCCGGTCATCACCTTCCGCACAGAACACAGCCTCGCCAAGCCGGATCGGCTGCCGACATTCGTGACATCGGATCAATTCCTGACCCTCTTCAACGAGGCACTGCAGAATGACGGACTCAGCCCGATATTTCCGGACTCCCTCATCAATAAATACAAGATGAATGCCGACCCGGACCTCTATCCCAATGTCGACTGGATAGATGTCATGCTCAAGCAGCGCACGATGAAGGAACGTTACACCCTGAACGTAAGGGGTGGTTCCGAAAAGGCCAAATACTTTGTATCCGGAGCATATTTCAACGAGGAGGGTTTCTTCAAGAATGACCCAAAGAACCGGTACAACAACAACATCGGACTGAAACGATTCAATCTGCGGAGCAACATCGACATGGAAGTGTCCAAGACCACCCGTGTGACCGTTGACCTCTCCGGCCAGTACCTGCTCACGCAATACCCTGGTACAGCAACGTCAACGATCTTCCGCCAGATGCTGATCACGCCGCCACATATCTTCCCGGCGACATACAGCGATGGCACGATCTCTACCTTCCTGCAAGAAAGGGATGTCAACATGCGCAATCCTTATAACATGCTGGTGAATTCGGGATATGCGAAGGAATGGCGCAGTGCCATCC
>CAJBZC010000400.1 GCA_903959965.1 uncultured bacterium | reverse complement strand
GTCGAAATCTCCGTTCCAGGCCATGATCCGTTGGATCTTGACTTTATTAAGGTAGTCTTCCATTCCTTTAAGGAGTCCGTAGAATGCTACTTCGGCTGTATTGGGTATAAAGGAGAAGATCGTATGCTTTAGGTCGTTTTCAATCGCGCCGAGTACGGGCGTACTGAGGCCGTAGCCGAGGGCGATGCGTTCGCGGTAGATCTTTTCATCGTTGCCCCTGGAGAAGTAGATGCGTTCGAAGCTGCATGCTCTTCTTTCGAGGGGTTCAAGGATCTGCTCGATCGACCATGTTCCATCGGCCTTGACAATCAGTGCCTGGCCTGGCATGAGTTCCATTACTTCGTTTTCTCCCACATGGAAGGAAGTACGGATGGCTGCTCTTTCAGAGGCACCGACGACCACTTCTTCATCGATGTAGTAATAGGCGGGCCGTATACCATGGGGGTCGCGGATCAGAAATGCGTCGCCGTTTCCGAACAAGCCGGATACATGATACCCACCGTCGAAGAGTTTGAAGGATTTCTTCAGTATGGAAGGGACTGACATAGCCCCCGGGTGCAGTTCATCTTCTTTGACCTGGAAGTGGTGCACCACTTCCATCATGGCGGCGAGGTCGCTTTGACTTTGGAATGGGCCCGGGTCGATGTTGACTATGTCGAAAAGTTCTTCGGTATTGACGAGGTTGAAGTTTCCGGCCAGTGCGAGGTTGCGAGCCGGGATGGTATCCCGTTTAATAAAAGGGTGACAGAATTCAGCATTGTTCTTACCCTGGGTACCATAGCGCAGGTGTCCGAGCAGGAGTTCTCCAAGAAAGTTGAAATGTCCTTTGAGGAGTCCTGGATGTTTCAGGATATCCGGTTGATGTCTTTCAAGCTCCTTGATTTCTTTTCCCACTTGAGAGAACAGGTCTGCTATCGACTGGGTTGCGATGCTACGCAGGCGGTGCATGAATGGGTAGCCTGGTTCTGTGTTGAGTTTTACAGTGGCGATTCCGGCGCCATCCTGTCCTCGGTTATGTTGTTTCTCCATGAGGAGGTACAACTTATTCAGGCCGTAGAGTGCGCTCCCCCTTTGTTGCATGTAGTAGGAGAAGGGCTTCCGGAGGCGGATGAATGCGAGGCCGCATTCATGCTTAATGGCATCACTCATAATTACTGCAAAGGTATCGCCAATATGAATTGGCAGGACAGGGCTGCCTTGTTGAAGGCAGCGGTGGTACATATTTATTTTTTTACCATAGTCCCAAAGGAACGCTGGATGCTTTCGCATGCCTGGAATTCCTTATCTACCATGATATAGTATGTCGGGAGCTTGTTGATGAACCAGCGTTCAATGGCTTTGTTCTTTTTTTCTTCCAGTGCCCGAACGGAGATCTTGTTATAGTCGTCCTTCATGTTTTCGCGGTGTGGCTCTGTCTTGCTCCGGAGGTTTACTATGCGAACTCCTACTTTCTCTTTTTCGTCTTTGAATACAAGGGGAGCGGAGTACTCTCCTATTTTCAACTTATTGAGGTCGTTGACGAGGTCCTTATCCAATTCATCGATGGTAACGAATGACCCACCTGCGCCGCTGATGAGGCCGGCTGTGAATTTACTGTTTTCGTCTTCGCTGTATTTATCGACGGCTTCTCCGAATGAAATGGTGCCAGCGATGAGTTTGGAGCGGACGCTGTCGAGTTTGACACGGGCAGCATCTATGTCTTCTTCCGTGATCTGTGGTACACGAAGAATATGTCTGACTACCGCATCATCTCCATTCCGGCTGACCATCTGGATGATGTGATATCCGAATTTGGATTTAATCACCGGGGAGATCTGCCCTTCTTTTAGTCTGAATGCGCCGTTTTTAAAGTTGGGATCCCATTGTTTATCGTTCTTATTGATCTCATAACGACCACCTGTCTGCTTACTTCCGGGGTCTTCGGTGTAGAGTCTGGCTAGTGTTTCGAAAGATTTCTGTCCTGATTCAACCTGTTTTTTATAATCAATGAGTTCGTCGACCGCAAATTTTTCTAATTCCCTACCTGCTTTGGGGTATAGTACAATCTGACCGACCACGAGTTCCATTTCATAGAAACTGAGGCTGTCTTTGGGAATTTTTTCGTAATAGTTGCGAACTTCTGTCGGGGTGATCTTGATGCCTTCGACGATACTTTTTTTCATGGACTGAGCCAGTCGTCCTTCCCGAATTGATTTTCTGAAATCTTCTTTTACCTGATAGATGGTTCTGCCGGCAATCTGTTCAAAGGCTTCTTTTCCTCCGTATTGCATGATGAAATACCTAACCCGTTGGTCGAGTTCTGCTTCAACTTCTTCTTCGGAGACTGGAAGTGAATCTTTTTCGGCCTGCAGGATTAGGGCTTTATCAGCCATCATTTTCTCCAGGAGGAAACATTCGGCGTTTTGGGGGACTTCTCCGCCTTGTCGCTTGATGTCATCGATGTAGTTGATGATCTCTGATTTCAGTACGATCTTGTCGCCCACGATGCCGGCGATCTTGTCGGCCAGTACCCTGGCGGATTGTGCCTTGACGCTCATGAGAGAGCCTAAGAGCATGGCGGAGCAGAGCAGCGCTTTTTTCATACGTAAATATCCACTTCAGAACCCGCCGGTCACTGACCGGCGGGCCTAATGTTTTCTTAAAAATCTTGAGGCGGTTTTCGAGATCAGAGGGTACGGCGTACTTCCTCTTCTTCGAAGGCCTCGATGACGTCACCCACGCGGATATCGTTGAAATTTTTGATGGTCAAACCGCATTCCATGTGGCTGGCGACTTCTTTTACATCATCCTTGTAGCGTTTCAGGCTGCCGAGTTCTGCGGCCTGGCCTTCGCCTTTGGGATATTCCACGATACCATCCCGGATGATCCGGATCTTGTTGTTCCGCATGATTTTTCCGTCCAGTACATAGCAACCAGCGACGGTTGCCTTGTCGAATTTGTACACTTCGCGCACTTCCACGTTTGCGACGATTTTTTCCTGGATCTTCGGTTCAAGCATCCCTTCCATCGCGCTCTTGATTTCTTCGATCGCGTTGTAGATGATGGAGTAGAGTTTGATCTGCACGCCTTCAGACTCTGCGAGTTTGTTGGCTTGCATACTGGGGCGCACGTTGAAGCCGAGGATGATCGCATCGGAGGCGGTGGCGAGTAGTACGTCGCTTTCGGTGATCTGACCGACGGCCTTGTGGACGACGCGTACGGCAATTTCTTCGGTCGAAAGTTTCTGCAGCGAGTCGCTGAGTGCTTCGACGGAACCGTCCACATCACCTTTGATGATGATGTTGAGTTCCTTGAAGTTACCCAATGCCAGGCGGCGTCCGATCTCGTCAAGGGTGATGTGCTTCTTCGTGCGCATGCCCTGTTCGCGCAGGATTTGGGCACGGCGGTTGGCAACCTCTTTTGCTTCTGCTTCGTCTACGTAGACGCGGAATTTCTCACCGGCCTGAGGCGCACCGTTCAGACCAAGTATCAGCACGGGTGTTGAAGGCGGAGCGATGTCTTCGCGCTTGTTTCGTTCGTTCATCATCGCCTTGACACGGCCGTAATGCTGTCCGGAGACGACGAGGTCGCCCTGGTGCAGGGTTCCGTTCTGGACGAGAACGGTGGCTACATATCCACGACCTTTATCAAGTGTTGCTTCAACGACGGTACCGAGTGCTTCGCGATCCGGATTGGCCTTGAGTTCAAGCATTTCAGCTTCGAGCAGGATTTTTTCTAGGAGTTTATCGACGTTGAGGCCTTGTTTGGCGGAGATCTCCTGGTTCTGGAATTTACCGCCCCACTCTTCCACGAGGATGTTCATCCCTGAGAGTTGTTCGTAGATTTTCTGTGGGTTGGCACCGTCTTTATCAATCTTATTGACGGCGAAGATCATGGGTACGCCTGCGGCCTGAGCGTGACTGATGGCTTCGCGGGTTTGTGGCATGACAGCGTCATCCGCTGCCACCACGATTACGGCGATGTCGGTAACCTTTGCACCACGTGCACGCATGGCGGTGAACGCTTCGTGACCGGGAGTATCGAGGAATGTGATGGATTTGCCATTGGGCAGGGCTACCTGGTAGGCACCGATGTGCTGGGTGATGCCACCCGCTTCACCGGCGACCACGTTTGCGTTTCGGATATAGTCGAGCAGTGAGGTTTTACCATGATCGACATGACCCATGATGGTGACGATTGGTGACCTGTGTTGCAGGTTGTCTGCATCATCTTCATCATCCTGGTCTTCCATCTCCATTTGCTTCTCCATGTCGATGAATTCGACTTCATAGCCGAATTCTCCGGCTACGAGTTCGATTACTTCTGCATCGAGTCGCTGGTTGATGGATACCATGATGCCGAGGCTCATGCACTTACTGATGACTTCGGCGAAGCTTACGTCCATCAGGTTGGCGAGTTCGCTTACGCTGATGAATTCTGTCAGCTGGAGTTTATTATCCTCCATGCCTTCACCCATGCCATCGGACATTTCATCGCGTTTTGCGCGACGATATTTAGCTTTCAGGCTTTTACCGCGTCCGCCTGAGCCGGCTAGTTTAGCCTGGGTTTCGCGGATCTTATTCTGGATTTCTTTTGAATCGATCTCTTTGCCTTCGCGTTGGTCTCCTCGCTTAGAAGGGGTGAACCTGCCTCCTCCGCCCTGTCCTGTTCTTGGTGTCTGGCTTGGGCGGTTGCCACCTCCCTGTTGTCCGCCAGCGGTCTGTTTCTGGATGGCGGGTCTTGGGGTATCTTTCTTCTCGATGGGGATGCGTTTGCGGCGGCGTTTTTCATCCGCGGCTTTTGATCCTTTGTCTTCCACCGGCAGTTCGATCCTTCCGATGATTTTGGGTCCTTCGAGTTCAGGAGCATTTAGCCTCACCGTTTCAGGCGGCGGCGGTGTGGTTTCTACCGGTGCCTGTTTTTCAGGTAAAGGCGGGGTGACAGGTACCTGTTTGGGCTCCGGTTTGTCAGCTATTTTCAATTCCGGTGTTGGGGCCGGGACGGGTGCGGGAGCTGGAGTCCGTGCCGGAGTTGGTGCTACTTCCTTGACCGGAGTTTTCTTTTCCGCGGATTTCCGTGGTCTGGTAGACGAATCGATGGCACTGAGGTCGATCTTGTCGATGATTTTAGGGCCTTCGACAATAGGGGCCTCGACTTTTACCATGTCAGCTACGGGTTCTTCCACTGGGGAAGTGGGTTCCGGTGCAGGTATTGGTGTCGGTGTCGGCTCAGGTTCAGGCTGAGGTGTCGAAACGATGGGTTCAGCTGGTTCGGGAGCCGCATCCGGGATTGGAGCAGGGGTAGGTGCCGGAGGCGGAGGTGGAGGTGGAGGTGTCGATTCCTCCACGGGTGCTGGCTGTGGTGGTGCCTGCACCGGAGTTTCCTCAGCGGCCTTCTTCTTCCCGTCCTTGCGGAAGAGAATTTCTTCCTCGTCCTTGCGTTTTTTTGCATCCAGCACGGTCCCTTTAGGGATCTCGATGGCGTCGCTCTTTGCCTTAGCGGCCTTGTCTGACGAGAATTCGGCCTGGAGCGCACGATACATCTCCTCCGACAGTTTGGAGGTCGGTTTAAGGTCGTCCTTGCTGAAGCCTTTGCCCGCGAGGTAGTCCACCAGCGTTTCTTTGCCGATATTGAACTCCTTTGCGGCCGCCATGAGGCGTGGTGTATTGATCTCTGACATTTATCCTCCTACAGCTGCCTGCTGTGATTTAATTTAATGCTCGGTTGTCTTTGTCGGCGTTTTCCCCGGTTTCCCCGGGCAATCCGCCAAATATTAGTTCCGGGAGAATTCTTCTTCCAGTACTTTTCTAAGGTCTTCGATGGTTTCTTTTTCCAGGTCGGTGCGGCGTTCGAGTTCGGCGGCGCTCAGTGCGAGTACGCTGCGCCCGGTATCGCAACCGATCCGCTTGAGTTCTTCGATGACCCAGGGTTCGATTTCGTCGCTGAATTCATCGAGGTCGATATCGTATTCATCTCCTTCGCCTTCGTTGTCGCGGTAGATATCGATATCGTAGCCTGTGAGTTCTTCTGCGAGTTTGATATTTACACCACGTTTACCAATGGCGAGTGAAACCTGTTCGGGTGATACGAATACTTCAGCGGTCATCCGGTCGTTGTCGAGGTTCATCCGGCTGATCTTTGCGGGAGTCAGTGAACGCTGCAACAGGAGTTGGGTATTAGTCGTCCAATTGATGACATCGATATTTTCGTTCTTCAGTTCGCGGACGATGCCATGTATCCGGCTGCCTTTCATACCGACGCAGGCGCCAACGGGATCGATACGGTCGTCGTAGCTTTCCACGGCCACCTTTGCGCGTTCGCCCGGTTCGCGTACAATCTTTTTGATGCTGATGAGTCCGTCGAAGATCTCGGGCACTTCGATTTCGAGGAGTTTCGCCAGGAAGGAGGAGTGTGTGCGGGAGAGGACGATGACGGGATTATTGTTCCGCATCTCCACTTTCTTGATGACGGCGCGGATATTCTCTCCTTTTTTGAAATAGTCGGAGGGAATCTGTTCGGATTTGGGCAGGATGATTTCGTTGCCGTCTTCATCGAGCAGGAGGACTTCCTTCTTCCAAACCTGATAGACTTCTGCGCTGATGATTTCTCCGACGCGGTCGCCGTATTTTTTGATCAGTGCGTTCTTTTTGAGATCTCCAATGCGGCTGGCGAGGGTCTGCTTTGCGGCGAGGATGGCGCGGCGTCCGAAGTCGTGTATATCCACTTCTTCGTAGAGGTCTTCCCCTACTTCGAAGTCGGGGGCCAGTTTGATGGCTTCGCTGTATTCGATTTCTGCGAGGGGATCTTCGACGGCGCCGTCTTCCACGATGGTCCGGTGGCGCATGATCTCGAGGTCACCTTTTTCGGTATTGACGATGACATCGAAGTTGTCATCCGATCCGTATTTCTTGCGGAGCAGGGTCTTGAAGACGTCTTCCAGCACCTTCATGAGGGTGGGTCGGTCGATATTCTCCGCTTCCTTGAAGTCCTGGAATGATTCAATAAGGTTAATGCTTGCCATAACGATGCTTTTGCTTCCTTGCCGTCACGTTCCGGTGTCGGGGTGTCGGGTTTACTGGTTAAAAAACGATCTGAACGATTGTTGTTTTTATGTTCGTGTACAATACCACGTGGGTGGAGACTGTCTTTTTCTTTGCTTTGCCTTCTTCGACTTCGAGGGTGATCGCGTCTTCGGAGGCATCGGTCAGTTTACCGGTAAGGACGGGTCCTTCTAGTTGAATGACCTCGACGGTTCGACCAATATTTTTACGATACTGGCGGGTCGACTTCAGGGGTTCCTCGACGCCGGGTGATGATACTTCCAGGGAGAATTCACCATCGGGATAGATTTCGTTTTCAACGATGGCCCGGTAGAGTTTGCGATTATACGCGACGCATTTTTCGATGATGACACCGCTATCTGCGTCCAGGTAAACCTTAATATTATTTACCGGCTTGATGGAAATCTCCACCAGAAAATAGTCCTCGTCCTCCGTCATCAGGGAGTTTAGCAAGGCTTCGATTGCCTGAATCTGCGCTTCTTTCGTCATATCTGCCAAACAAAGAAGGGAACGACCCCGTTCCCTTCCTTTGCTTTCCAAGAGTAAAATTAGCATAAACGGCATACACAAAAAAATTTTTCATGACGTCTGTCATTCGCAGACCGTCTGTTGCTTGCTACCTTGTGGTGAATTCAACGCACATGGAAGAGCGGGATGATCTCATGGGTTTTATCCGCAGTACTCGTCGATTGCTTCGCGAATATGTGGATTTGCGGCTGGGTCTGCTGCGTTTGCAGGCGATCAGGACGACGTCAAGGCTGTTCAGTTTATTGATGGTGACGCTGGTGGGTTTTCTGATGGGTCTGTTCGTATTGTTTTTTCTGGGCCTGGCTTTGTCTGCATGGGTGGCGGGTTTGACGGACAGTCCGGTCGCGGGGCATTTGGCAGCTGCCGGTTTTTTTCTCATCCTTCTTATCCTGGGCATATTATTAAGAAAGCCCTTGTTCCAGGCGCCGTTGATCCGCATGTTCATTTCTGCTTCTGCTGACGAACCTGATGAAGCGGGGTCTGATAATGAGGCATCCATTTCATAAATAACAGATATGGCGAAGAAACGCATACGCAGTGTCGAGCAACTGGATCGGGAGATCTATCGTCATCAGTTGCGCGTGAAGGAAGTGGAGCATGAGTTCGACCGAAACTTCGATCATCTGAAGCATCATTTCCCGTCGATGGTGATGCGTTCGGTGCTGGGACGATCCAAACCGGTGTCTGCCATGGGCATCACCGGGGATGTGGCGATGCGATTGATGGAGAGTGAGCAGCTGCAGGATGGGCTGTTTTCTCTGATCGACAAATTATCTGCCCGGATCGGGAAGGTATTTCGCAGGGGTCGTAAAAGGGAAGCGGAGTCTGACGAAACGGAGCCATCTGCTCCGGATGCTTGATGTTTTCCATCACTTCCTACCTTTGCGCTCCATGTTACGGTTTATCTTATACACGCTCGGTTTTTATTTTCTGTTTCGGTTCATCACGGGTTTTCTGATCCCGGTGGTACGCACGACGCTGCAGTTACGCAAGGGTTTCAAGGCCATGCAGGAACAGCAGGAGGCGGCAGCGGCTGCCACCAATACCGCTCCCAAACGTCCGGAGAAGCCGGATGACGGGGATTATCTGGATTTCGAGGAGGTAAAATAGGCTTTACCGCGAGGGCGCGAAGTCAACGGCAGGGTTTTATTCCATCAACCAGGCCAGGGCGGTTTCGATGCGCTCCTCCGGCTGCAGATGATGCGTCATGAGGCCGACGGCCTGAGCGCCGGCAATGTTGTCGGCGTTATCATCCACAAATAAAGTTTCCGCGGCTGTGAGTCCCTGATCGGCCAGGATGTGGAGGTATCCTTCCGGGTGCGGTTTGCGCATCCCCATTTCGTGTGAATAATAGGCGCGGTGGAAGAGGTCGTTTAGATGGTTATAGGGCGTGGTTTCAGCGATCCGACGCTGGAAGACTTCGTAATGAATGATGTTGGTATTGCTATACAGGAATGTAGGTGTGGTTTGTCGCAGCCGGTCGACGAAGGCGAGGCTCTCCAGCCGGAAATCGGCCAGCATGGCATTCCAGGCATCGAAGACCTCCTGTTCGGGTAACGGCCGTCCGATCTCTTTGGAGATCCCTTCCGCGAAGGCTGCTGGTTCAACTTTTCCGATCTCGAGGTCCAGGAACACCGGACTGGCATGATAAAGCGTGAAGAGCTTTTTGAAGTCGGGGATGCCCAGCCGGGCGAAGGCCTGCAGGGTGCTGTCCAGGTCGAGGTTTAGGAGCACGCCTCCGAAATCGAAGATGACGGCCGATGGTTTCTGCTTCATTCCATAAAGATAAGGAACGGCAAGGCTGCCCCGTTCAGCTTGCATCTCTGCGTAGCTGTTCGGTTATCCTTTTTTTCGTAAATTTGCATTTCGCAATGCGGGTGACTGTGTTGCACGGACCCATAGCTCAGTTGGTCAGAGCACCTGACTCATAATCAGGGAGTCCCAGGTTCAAGCCCTGGTGGGTCCACCAACAGCCGGTAAGGATGGACGGTTCCTGCTCAGGCAGTGGCTGTCCGTTTTTGTTTAACGTTAACCTTTCTTTAACCCTCAGCGGGATAGATTTGCCCTTTCAATGTCACGTATGAAACAATTCCTGACCGCCAGTCTTCTGCTTACGCTTATGTCGCCGGCTATTTCTCAGACGACGTCGCCTGCAGACCCAGGCAAACGCGATTGGAAGAAGGCCGACCTGTCGAACCGTTCTTCCGATCACCTGATGTTCCAGTTCGGATACACGGGTTGGACGGGCGCTCCGGACAGCATTCAAACAGGAGGCTTCTCCCGTTCCTTCAATACCTACTTTCTGTTCGACTTTCCATTCAAGAGCGATCCCAGGTTGAGTGTAGGAGTGGGCGTTGGTGTCGGAGCTGATAATGTGTTTTTTGAGCAGACATCCATTGACCTGAAGAATAGCCAGCAGATAAAATTCCGCCGGGATTCCGTTACCCAATATAAGCGTTACAAGCTGGGCAGCGCCTATTTCGAAGCACCGCTGGAACTACGTTGGGCAAAGGATCCGGAGCATATGAACAAGAGCCTTAAGTTCGCTTTGGGCCTGAAGCTGGGAATCCCGATCGATCTGCACACCAAGGCCAAGGTCACCCGTGATGCCGCAGGAAATCTGGCTTATGTCCTGAAAGAAAAAGATCGCAAGTATGCCAATAATTTCCGGGCGGTAGCCACGGCACGCGTAGGTTTCGGTAACTTCTCCCTCTTTGGTACCTATGCATTGACGGGCATGTTCCGTGAGGGACAAGGACCGACGGTGCGTCCTTATACTGTTGGCCTCTGTTTGAGCGGCCTGTAAAACATGTCATTGAAAAGGCGCGCAGAAACGGGGATCCTTTGTTTCTTCGCGCTTTTGTCATTTTATATACCCATTCGATTTGATAGATAAGAAACAGATATTTCAGGACGAGGAGTCTGCTGTGCTTGTCGGCGTTGTCCACAAGGGCCAGACAGACGTGCAGGTCACCGAATACCTTGATGAGTTGACCTTTCTTGCGGAAACGGCCGGAGCCAAGCCCATCAAGCGTTTCATGCAGAAGCTGGCACATCCGGACAGCAAGACCTATGTCGGTAAAGGAAAGGTAGAGGAGATCAGACAATACATTCTCGGGAAAGACGTGCGTGTCGTCATATTTGACGATGAGCTCACGGGTGCTCAGATCTCGAATCTGGAGAAAGAGCTGAAAGTAAAGACCATCGATCGGAGTGATCTGATCCTGGATATTTTCGCCCGCCGGGCTAAGACGGCACAGGCGCGTGCCCAGGTGGAGCTGGCACAGTATCAATATATCCTTCCCCGACTCCGCGGCATGTGGAAGCACCTGGAGCGACTCGGCGGCGGCATTGGTACGCGGGGTCCGGGTGAATCGGAGATCGAAACCGACCGGCGGATCGTGCGGGAAAAGATCACGCTGCTGCGCAAGCGACTGGCGGAGATCGACAAACAGGCCCAGACCCAGCGGAAGGAAAGGGGAGAACTCATCCGTGTGGCCTTGGTTGGGTATACCAACGTCGGTAAATCGACGCTGATGAATACCCTCACCAAAAGCGATGTGCTGGCCGAGAACAAACTGTTTGCCACGTTGGACACTACCACGAGGAAAGTTGTTTATGAGAATACACCCTTCCTGCTCAGCGATACGGTGGGATTCATCCGGAAGTTACCCCATCACCTGGTTGAGAGTTTCAAGAGTACGCTCGATGAGGTGAAGGAGAGTGATATCCTCCTGCATGTGATCGACATATCCCATCCGCGGTACGAGGAGCAGATGCAGGTGGTACAACAAACGCTGACGGAGATGGGCTGCCACGAAAAGCCGGTGATATGCATTTTCAATAAGATGGACCGATACGAGGCCCTGGCATTTGATGAGTGGCTGGAGCCGGATGTGAAAGAGCAGATGCTCGAGGAATTGCACGGTCGCTGGTCGCAGGAAACACTGGGCCAGTGTGTTTTCATCTCCGCCACGGAGCGCCGGAATCTCGACGGGCTGCGGAATACGATCCTCGACAAGGTGCGGGACCTCTACAAGATCCGCTATCCCTACAAGACAGATTTCTATTACTGATGGAAGACGCGAAGACCGTCTGGCACCGCTTGGCGGGTCATACCGACGAGCTTGAATGGCGACCGAACGGCATGATGTTGGCTGAGGTTGGCGGCCGGAAGGTCACGCTTGCGATGCATGGAGGTTCTGTGCACGCCTTTGCGCATCTTTGTCCCCACGCCAGTGGTGTGATGGCCGATGGCTGGATCGATGCACTGGGGAATGTTGTTTGCCCCCTGCATAAGTATCGCTTTGAATTGGAGCGTGGCCGGAATGTGAGTGGTGAGGGTTATCGCCTAAAGACCTTTCCGGTACGTCAGGATGCTGAGGGATTGTACATTGGGTTCATTCAATCTTTCTGAAGATATGACAGCAAGACAGTTGTACCGGGTCGTTTGGCTGATGGCTGGTATCGTACTCGCCTGTGGCTGGTTGTTGCCGCCGCTGATGGATTTTGATGCTGCGCAGATCGGGACCATCTCGATGGGGATGTTTCAGCGGGGCGACTGGCTGACGATCCTGAACCGCAGTTACACGGGCGGATACCTTTACGATTATCTCGACAAGCCGCACCTCGTTTATTGGTCTGCCATGCTGGGATATAAGATCTTCGGGTTCGGTCATGCGGGCATGCGTTTCTTTTCGATTTTAGCGACGTTGGTGGCGGCCTGGGCAGTGGCGAAGCTGGCTATGCGATTGTATGGTGCCGAGGCGGGTCGATGGGCGTCTCTTATCTTTCTGACGTCGCAGGCGATCATGCTGGCGAATCATGATGTACGTACGGATTCTTTGTTGACGGCCTTCACGGCGCTGGCGGTCTGGCAGCTAGTGGTATGGGTGGAGACGCGGCGCTGGCTGCCGTTTGTGGCCGGGTTTCTGTTCCTGGCCTTGTCGGTGGGTTCGAAGGGGTTGATCGGTCCGATCGTAGCGGGTTGTGCTTTGTTTTTCTTTCTGTTGGGTCGACGCGACTGGGCGGGGTTATTCAATGCCCGCTGGCCGCTGGGTTTGCTGGTATTTTTCGTGGGGTTGTCGCCCTTCTTATATGCTTACTATCTGCAGTTCGATATGCATCCGGAGAAGTTGGTGAATGGTGGATATGGACGATCCGGAGTGAAGTTCCTGTTGTGGTCTCACAGCATGGACCGTTTTGCCGGCAACCGTGATCTGGTGGCGAGTCCGGAGTTCAGTTTCTTTTTCCATACCATATTATGGGCTTTTCTGCCCTGGACGATCGTGCTGGTAACGGGTGTTTGGGAGCGTTTGCGGGGATTGTGGACTTCCCGTGGCGAAACATTCTTCAGCCAGGAGCAGTTGAGTTTTGCGGGGGTCTGGTTGATGTTCTGTGTGATGTCGATGGCGAAGTTCAAGCTGCCGCATTATCTGAACATATTGTTTCCATTGTTGGCGGTATCTGCTGCTGGCTGGTTGTGGCGGTTGCAGTCGGCCGGCCGGGTTGGATTTTTGAAAGGCTTGTGGAAGGCGCATGGCTTGCTGTCTGGCATATTGCTGCTTGCAGTGGGTATCATTGTGGTTTGGAGTTTTCCGTTAACGAATATTTGGATCTGGCTGGGGTTGATTGGATTCGGAGGGTTGGCTTATTACATCCGCCGTCGGCATGATCTGGTGGCAGCGGATCGTTTAGTGTTGTACACGGCCTCGGTAGCGTTGATGGTGAACCTGGTGTTGAACGCGCATTTTTATCCGAATCTGCTGGCGTATCAGTCGGGCAACCGGATGCCGGCGGTCTTGAAGGAGCAGGGGGTGCAGCCATCGGACTTGAAATTATATGGCCGGGTGGTGCGATCGCTTGACTTTTATCTGCAGCGTTCGGTACCGGTGGTGGACAGTTTGGAGATCCGTCGGTTGGCGGAGGTTGGTCAGTCGGTGAAGCTGTTTGTATCGGCGGGTTCGCGTGACAGTTTGTTGTTGCAGTATCCTTCTGCGCGTTTGCTGGCGGAGGTGTCGGACATGCGGGTGACGCGGTTAACGTTGCGGTTCATGAATCCGGCGCGGCGGATGGAGCGGATGCCGATGGGTGGATTGTATGTGGTGGGTGCGGCGGAGTTGCCGAAAAAATGAGGGTTGGTGTTTGTTGGATTTCAGGAAAATGCTTATTTTTGCAACCCCGAAAGGGGGAAATTCCTCAGTAGCTCAGTTGGTTAGAGCATCTGACTGTTAATCAGAGGGTCACTGGTTCAAGTCCAGTCTGAGGAGCCACACTTTACAAGCCATCAGTAATGATGGCTTTTTCTTTGTCTATCAGTGAGTTAGGCTAGTTGCATCTTTTGATATTTCTATCACGACTTTTCAGATAGGATGCAATCATCCCCCCTTCAACCTTTGCATCTAGCAAGATTTAATAATTGTTACTATATAACATTTGTTACAAAATTAAATTTAAAGAATCTTTTAATTTCCCATAATTTCAGTAGCATCCAGAACCCACTTTTAAAAACGGTCTGCCCCGATCGGTTATTTCTGGGTCGTAATCGAAAAGCCTTATGAGTAGGGAAAAAATTTCACTTACACACTTAATTGAACATTCCCTTATTAGTAGAATAATATTTGTTAGAGTCTTTAAGCAATCAAAATATTTAAAAAAACCAATTAAGCTACAATGAAACATAGCATTCTCCTTTTTGCATTATTATGCGCAACAATGCTTACCCAAGCGCAAATAGGCATAGGTACTAGCTCGCCAAATCCATCCGCAAAATTAGAAATAAGTAGCACTACGCAAGGACTTCTTCCTCCTCGCATGACTATAATACTCCCTGAAAATTGGACCATGAGGTTAGTTAAGATTTTCAATAACTTAACCATCAATTATGAAAAAGGTCACAAGGCGCAAATTCAGTCCGTCGTTCAAGGCTAAAGTAGCATTGGAAGCGGCAAAAAACCAGCAAACTCTGGCTGAACTGTCGAAGAAATTCGATGTCAATCCAGTGATGATTTCCAAATGGAAGTCTGATTTCCTGGAACGGATGTCTATGGTTTTTGAATCTTCAGCCGAGAAGGAGCCGGAAGAATCAGTAGATTCGAAGGAATTGTATGCACAGATCGGCCAGTTGAAAGTAGAGAATGAATTTCTAAAAAAAAACTGCAAGAAACTGGGGATCAATATTTAAGGAAGTCATTAGTTGACAATACCGATTCAACATTGTCCATTCGCCGCCAATGTGATCTTCTCTCTATTTCCCGTAGTTCTTTGTATTACCATCCAAAACCTGAGAAGCCTGAAAATCTTCGACTTATGAAGGCGATGGACGAGCATTTGACAACCTTTCCAGCTGAAGGCGTAAAATCGGTTGTAAATATGTTCAAGTTGAAAGGGATAGCTGTAGGGCCGAAAAGAATCCGGAGACTATTACGATTGATGTGCCGTGAGTCGCTCAACCGGCGAGTCAATCTGACCAAATCTGGAAAACGGGATTATATAAAACCCTATCTGCTCAAACACCTTCAGATAGAACGGTCGAATCAGGTTTGGTGTACTGATATCACATATATTCCTATGCCCCATGGTTTTATGTATTTGACCGCTTATATGGATGTGTATAGTCGAAAGATCACTGGATGGGGTCTGAGCAATACAATGACTGTTGATTGGTGCTTGGAGGTAATGGAGCAAGCCATTGCAAAACAAGGAAATCCTGATATTATAAATAGTGATCAGGGATGTCAATATACAAGCGCCAAGTGGCATAAATTCATGAATGTTCACACTATACAAATATCGATGGATGGAAAGGGACGCGCCTTGGATAATGTTTGGATCGAAAGATTTTGGAGATCAATAAAATACAATCACATTTATCTGAATCCCGTCGAGGATGTCTTGGAGCTGTGGAAGGGTATTGACCGATACATTAGAT
>CAJBZC010000399.1 GCA_903959965.1 uncultured bacterium | reverse complement strand
CAGTAAAATCCTTCGAAAACTGGCTCTTCATCATCGCCAGAAATCATATATATAATACGCTGCGTCGTAAAGTCAGGGAAAAGGGATTCCTGACGATGCTGTCAGATTCCTTTGGTAGCAGTCCCGTCTGTCCGGATGAGGTGCTCAATATAAAAGAACGGAAGCGCTTTTTGGAAGATATGATCGGTCAACTTCCGCCACAGCAGCAGGTGGCATTCCGCATGGCGCATCAGGCCGATCTGAGTTACGAGCATATCGGCGCATTAATGGGTATTTCGCGCAATACCGTCAGAAATCATATCGCCAGGGCATTGCATGCGCTTCGTTTCCAGGTTCGGGGTGATGCGGATGAGCTCCGCTGATCTTCCATGCTCATTCGATTTCTCTCGTCCACAGACAGATTTTTTTTGTTTCAGGTGGTACATTCTTTTTTCCCGTGTGTCTTCATGATTTGTAAACCTAACGTCAGGGGAATGGATATGGATCGGGAACGGCTTACTTCATTGTGGCGAGGCTATGCACAGGGGACGCTTCGGGGGGAGGAATTGGAGCAATTTCTCCAGACCCTCGATGATCCCGCACTGAAGGACAGCATCCGTGCTGAAATCGGTGAGCTGCTTTCGACCGCTTCAAATGCAGCACCAGTTGACGATATCGTGGAGGCCAGGATACATGAGCGGTTGACACAAGCCTTGTCAAAGGTTACGGCCGAACCTCAAAGGCGCTTCCTAAACCAGACATACCTGCTCTATGCAGCGGCTTTGGTATTGCTGGTTTTAACGGCCTCCTGGTATGTCTGGATGCTGGGTTTCGCAAATCCCGCTGAATCCGAAATGATGAATCAGGGGCAGTTGGTCAGAAAAGTCCCCCTGGCGCAGGCCTCTGAATACGTTACGCTGACTCTGGGCAACGGTTCCCGCATTCCACTCGACGGAGTAAAGGATGGTACTGTGGCCAGGGAGGGAGGTACTTCTGTGGTGAAACGGAGGGATGGACTGATTTATGGATCAGGGCAGACTCCTACATCAGCGGGACTCTATCATAGCATTGAAACACCCAGGGGTGGCAGGTATCAGGTGAATCTGTCGGACGGCACCCGTGTATGGTTGAATGCTGCGTCAGGCATTCGGTTTCCGGTCAGGTTTTCCGGCGATACCCGTGAAGTGGAGCTGACGGGGCAGGCTTACTTTGAAGTGGTTCATGATGCCGGGCGACCGTTCATCGTAAAGGTAGGTGATGCCAGGGTGGAAGTATATGGTACTCATTTCGATGTGATGAACTACCAGGACGACCCGGAGATCCGAACCACCCTGCTGGAGGGCTCTGTGGGATTCAGGTCTCCTGGTGGTTTGACCATGCTCAGGCCGGGAGATCAGTCGAAGTCGGGACGTGGCCAGACAACTGTCAAGATCCGAACAGGGTTGGATGTGCAGGAGATCATCGGATGGCGGGAGGGCAGACTGCATTTCGGAGGAGAAGACATCGGCCAGGTTTGCCGGGCGCTGTCTCGTGCTTTTGATGTCCGTCTCGAATTCGACGAGCGTATCCGGGAGTCATTTTATGCCAGTTTTCCGGAACACGGACGTCTGGATGTTGTGCTGAAGGCCCTCGAGATGACCGGCAAGGTGAAATTTGAAAAAAGCGGGGACGGCTGGAGGGCTGTCCCTCATTCATAAACCCAAAAACAAGCCATATGTCTGAACAAGTCACATGACGTGACCCGGACAAAAAAGGGACCCGGCTGGCAGGCCGAATCCCCGAAAGTTGTCCAGGCCGAATCAAGCAGTTGCGACACACTTTTTTCCAAACCCAAACATGGCAAAATTATGTATTTAAGCACTAGCCGTGGCAGTTTTCCATGCCATGGGCTGATCCGCAGACAATTTATTATCGCGATGAAACTGTCCTGCTTTTTCCTATTCGTCTGTTGCCTGCATGCCTTCTCAGAAGGCTATGCACAGCGGGTATCCATCAAGCGCAAGGAGGCTTCCCTGGAAGAGATCTTTCGATCCATCACCAAACAGACGGGTTATACCTTCGT
>CAJBZC010000398.1 GCA_903959965.1 uncultured bacterium | reverse complement strand
CAGCGGCAAAGGTACCGAAAATCAGCCATCTCATCTATTTACCTCCGGGATGAGTCTTTCTCTTTTTTCATCAAATTATGCACGGTTAGCAGCGGCTACGGACGGGTTGGGGATGGAACCTGAAAAAGGCGGTACCTTTGCATCATGCTCGAGACGCCGGATCTGATCGCTGAGGCCCTGGGATATCCCGTGCTGCTGGAAGAACTCGACCTGTTGCAACAGAAAGGTCGGGACATACCCGGCACCTGGCAGTACACCATCCACCGTTTCCGGTCCCGAAAACCCTCCCGGGTAGAGGACACGGGCCTATTGGTATATCATTACCAACCCGGGAAGGAGCAGATGCTGGAGCTTCGTTTTTGCCTTGACGGGGGCACCTGGTGTGATGATCGGTCCATGCATTGCGATGCCTGCAAGACCACGGCCTCTGATCATTGCGAGCACCGCGGCCCCTCGATCGATCTGCTCCAGTTTCGTTTTGAGCCGGCACACCTCACCCACTTTGTCAAGAGTCTTGGCAGGGAAAGCCAGGCGGCAGCCCTGCTCGACTTCAGACACAAGGAATCTTTCTTCCGGCAGATCACCATTACCCGAAAGATCCGGGACACCCTGGTGACGATCCTCGGCAATACCTATACCGATGCCACGGAGAACATCTTCATGAATGCGCAGACGCAGATTCTGATGCTGTACACGCTTGAATCGATGTATCAGTCGGAGGAGGAGGATTCTGTTCCGGCCTGTAAATTCCTGTCCAATGCCCTCGATCGCGACAAGATCATACTGTCCCGGGAGATCCTCCTGCGCCATATCGGAGACCCGATCACGATCCGGGAGTTGAGCCGGAAGGTCGCCATCAATGAGTGTTACCTGAAAAAGGGATTCAAGGTACTGTATGGCATGACGATCTTCGATTTTTATCAGGACCAGCGCATGGAGCATGCCAAATTCCTGCTCTATGAAAAAGGGCAGTCTGTGTCAGAGGTTTCCGTCTCCCTGGGGTACTCCTCCATCTCTCATTTTTCCACGGCCTTCAAGAAACATACGGGCATCAAACCCTGCGAACTGCTCTCCCGCTGAGCGTCTTGCCCCATTGACAAGGGTTTCCTTTTATCGGAAATCATTGGGGTACTTGCATCTGATTGAGAATATGTTTAATTTTCCCGCACCGAATCCTGCGAATCACCGTACTCTTCACCTTATCAAACGCAGCAGATGATCAAGTCATCGATCCTGACGACAGTAGCCGCACTGTCGATCACCCTTTCCGGTTTTTCCCAGCCGCTTCCCGTGTATGATTCGGTCCTGAAAGCCTACAAGACAAAGGCCGCCTACCGCATGGTCGAGTTACAGGCCATTGGTACAGGAGATGCCGTGCCGCTGTGGATGCGTGCCGGACAGTACGGCAGCAATCCATACCAGGGGACATCCCTGGCCGCGCTGGCCCATTACGTGAAACCCTACCGTCAGGATTCCGTCCGCGCCATCGACTGGGGCGTTGGTGTTCAGTTGCGTGCGGATGTAGGCAGTATCAATGATTTCCGCGTGATCGAGGCCTATGCCAAGGTCAAGTTGAAAATGTTCGAGATCAGGGCCGGACGTTCCCGCATGATGACCGGTCTGGCGGACAATACGCTGTCCAGCGGATCGCATACGATCTCCGGTACAGCGCTCGGTATACCTCAGGTGTCACTGTCATTGCCGGATTATTCCTTCCCGCTGTTTGACAGCCTGATCAGCTTGAAGGGCTCGCTGGTGCAGGGTTTTATGGGAGATGTCCCGACGAATTTCAGTACAAAGAAGGATATCATCCCCGGGTATTTTCATCAAAAGTCGGCTCATCTGCGGATAGGCAAACCCGGATGGAGGACTAAGGTAATATTAGGCGGGGTGCATCAAGCATTTTGGGTAGATGGAAAAAGATTAGTGGGAGATAAATACGAACTCACAACAACCCAAACCATGTGGTATGTGATGACCGGTAAAAATTATTTATACAAACCTGGAGACACGCTGACAACAAACGTAGGCAATCATCTCGGCACCTTTGATCTTGGTTTGGAAATTACAGGAAATAACACACAGACATTGCTCTACCATCAGGTACTTTACGAGAGTGAAAACTCATTCAAGAATGGCAGTTTCAATGACGGGCTGACGGGTGTAAGCATTACCAATACAGCACCCGCTGATGGAACGGGATTCAGGTTGCAAAAAGCGGTAGTCGAATATTATCGCACTTCAAATCAGGCATATGTCAGCAGTCGTCCCTATAATTATGACAATTACTATAACCATGAGTTCATAACGAATGGTAATTCATACAAAGGTGCGAGTTTAGGTAATCCATTTCTAACATCCGGCGGCGATATGGTATCATCCCTTCCAAGAGGAGACGTTGGTGATTTATATTTCCACAATACACGCGTGAAACTTTTTCATCTGGGTCTCGAGGCCACCGTGGATAAAATATTTCTCCGCAGTCGCCTGTCTTTCTCAAATAACCTGGGATTGTGGGAGAAGGTCGATCGCTTCCCGTCCACCAATTCTTTTTCCATGAGCCTGGAGGCCGGAAGACCCTTGTCGAACGGATGGCAGTTGCGTGCCCTGGTGGCCATGGATAATGGTGGACTACTGCCGAATTCAGTTGGCGGTATGCTCTCTGTCGCCCGTTCCTTCTGATCCTGTCTTTCGCTCCTTATATTTATTTGGAGTACGTAAATATACGACCCCGTCGAATGTCTGAAATACGACATGAAGACGGGGTTTTTATTTTTGTTTATTTCCAGCATCCGCTTCAGTCAAGCATTTTAAGCAGATCAGACATCAAAAATGATATGTATTAAGATCGTTGCAAGTAGTTATCACACAGCAGGTTGAATGTATACGTAAATGAACGTGATATTAAAGTATAATTATTTCGTAGTTATACCTTGTATTATTCCGTTATTCGTTTCATCTTTACGAAACGAACGGACAGGGTAGCTCCCTGACAGCACGCAGCGCAGCGTCCCGATCGATTCCAAATCCACTGATACAACAAACCGGCATCGCGTCCATCAGATGTTGTTTCAGATATAAGGATCCAATCCTCCTTCGAAATTCCCCCTGAATCCATTCCCGTGAGGGCCAGTACTGTTTGCTACATCGCATGCACGAAACCACTCATCCGTACCACAAATGAAATCTTTGCTCTCACAACGCGTATTTCGCAATGTTACTTCCCGCTGGGTGATCTTCTCCATCGAGTTGATCCTTTCCGGACTGGCAGCCATGTTAACGATCCTGATCTTCTTTCGCATCCGTCTGGTGCCGATCGAATCGGATGACATTATTTCCATTCTTTTCCTCAACACTTTGATCAGTGCCGTTGCCATGCTGTTCAGCAAATCGCACCATGGTCTGATCCGCTATTCTGAAATCCGTGATCTTTTTACGGTCCTGCGTTTCTCTCTAGTGCAGCTGGCGCTTTGGCTCTTCATGATGCCGGTTGTATCGAATGGGCTGGATGTTGACACGACTTCCAAGATCTATGCCTTGCTTGTCAACACGCTCATCATTTCGATCCTCATGTCTTCCTTCCGTCTGCTGGTCAAGGAAGTTTACATGAAAGCCGTACAAGGTCTGACCCAGAAGGACAATGTCGTGATCTATGGTGCAGGCGATATCGGTCTGGCTACCAAGAATGCGATCGAGTTCGACAAGAAATCGAACTGCCGTGTCATCGCTTTCATTGACGACAGTCCCGAGAAGGTAGGCAAGGTGCTCAATGGTAAGCGCATCATGTCTTCCGAGCCGCAGGCACTCGAGCAATTCCTCCTGCGTAACAAAGTCCGTGAGATCATCCTTTCGGTTGACATCGACGCATCAAAAAAAGCTGCGTTGGGTCAAATCTGCATCGGAAAGGGCATCCATATCACGGTCATCCCCCCGCTGAGCCAGTGGATCAAGGGTATCTTCAACCGCAGTCAGTTGAAGGAACTTACCATCGAATCCCTGCTGGGTCGCGATAAGATCGAACTGTTGAACCTGAAATCCCGTCAGGAACTGGAGGGCAAGGTCATGTTGGTGACCGGTGCCGCCGGCAGCATCGGAAGTGATATCTGCCGTCAGCTTTGCCGTTACAATCTCGGTCGCCTGATCCTCCTCGATCAGTCCGAAACGGGCCTGCACGATCTGCGCATCGAACTCAGCAAATTGGATCTGGACTTCGAAGTGACCATGGAGCTAGCCACGATCCGCGACCGCAAGCGTATCGACAACATCTTCCGTAAGTATCGCCCGCACTTCGTCTTCCATGCTGCTGCTTATAAGCACGTGCCCATCCTGGAAGAATATCCTTCAGAAGTGGCGCTGACCAACGTCCTCGGAACAAAGAACCTGGCGGATGCTGCCATCGAGAACCAGGTGGAGAAATTCGTCATGATCTCCACAGACAAGGCGGTAAACCCCACCAACCTGATGGGTGCCTGCAAGCGCATCGGTGAAATTTATGTCCAGTCGCTTTCCGAACAGAGCCGCACGCAGTTCATCACCACCCGTTTCGGTAACGTACTGGGATCCAACGGTTCCGTAGTGCCCCTGTTCAAGCAGCAGATCGCACAGGGTGGTCCCGTTACGGTTACACATCCCGATATCACCCGGTATTTCATGACGATCCCTGAAGCCAGCAGCCTGGTACTCGAGGCGGCGGTCATGGGTCGCGGCGGGGAGATCTTTGTATTCGACATGGGACAGCCGGTGAAGATCGTCGATCTCGCCCGCAAGATGATCCAGCTCGCAGGTCTTCGTCCGGATGTAGATATCCCCATCCATTTCACCGGTCTGCGCCCAGGCGAGAAGATGTTCGAAGAGCTGTTCAAGGATTCCGAGAACCTGCTGCCGACGCATCATCCTAAGATCATGAAGGCTCAAAAGAGCGAGATCGAAGCTGAATTCAGCGAGATGGTATCAGAGCTTGTCATTTCCGCACAGGATTACAACGACAAGTCTGTACGCTCCATGATCCGCGTCATTGTCCCGGAGTATCGTCAGCACATCGCCATCGAATCTTCCAGGGTCAAGACCCTCACGGCGATTCCGGGGAGTAAGAAGGAGCCGATCATGACTGCTCTGACTTCTGCAGCAAAATAATTTCACACAGATATATTTTCCGAACGATCCGGATGGCGCCTGCCATCCGGATTTTTTTTGTCATGGATTTGTCATTTCACTCCGGCATCCATTCTTATGACAATTCCATGATGATCGCCGGATTTCCCCGTCTCAATTTTGCATCCAATTCTGGGACATGCGGTTTTTCTCTCTGTTCATAATTCTTTGCTGCGGATTTTCCGCGTTGGCACAGACTCCACTGCCAAAGGATTCCTTGAATCCGGTCGACATGGACGAGGTGGTGGTCACGGCCACCCGTTCGGAGCGTCTCCTGGGGAACACCGCCGTTCCGGTCACCCTCATCCGCCAGCAGATGATCCGGCAGAGTGGATCACTCCGGTTGAATGACATTTTGGGCGAGCAGACCGGACTTTTCATTACCCAGGGTTTTGGCAGGGGCGTTCAGATGCAGGGACTCTCACCGGATTACACGCTCATCCTGCTCGATGGTGAGCCCCTAATTGGCCGCATGGGTGGAGTGTTGGATCTCACCCGGCTGACGGTTGGCAATATCCGGAAGATAGAGATCGTCAAAGGGCCATCATCAAGTCTTTATGGATCCGAGGCACTGGCCGGCGTCATCAACATCATCACTGATGGCAGTGGTCAGCGAAAGCTCACGGCTGATGCACGTTACGGGCGATTCAATTCAACGGACCTGTCTGTTGACGGCG
This sequence comes from uncultured bacterium, assembly GCA_903959965.1. GTDB lineage: Bacteria > Bacteroidota > Bacteroidia > Chitinophagales > Chitinophagaceae > Pollutibacter. Next base: position 15,418 of record CAJBZC010000398.1, on the reverse strand, counting down.
CCACCCGGCTGGGACGTGTTCGGCTGACAGGATTTGTGAATTACAACAGCACTCAGGGCTACAGCCTGCTGCCTAATTCGATCCAGAAAACGGTAGAACCCTACTGGAGGCTGACGGGTCAGCAAAGCATCGCTTATGATATCAGCGACCGAACGCATTTCAAGGCTTCTTTTCGTCAACATCATGAAGACATTGTGAATTCCATCGTGGTGCAGAATCTGGGCAGCCAGCTGCTGTCCAAGGGAAAGGAGTTGAACAACGACTACAACATCACCCCCAGCCTCAGCCATCGGTTCAGTGACCGGATCAAGACGACCTTGCGTGGATATGGTTCTGAGTTCAGTTCGCGTCAGTTGCTGGATGTGGCAGGGGCTGCCAATAGTTACAACGACCGGTTCCGTCAGCGGTTCATCCGGATCGAGGATCAGACCGACATCAATCTCGGCGAGGCTTTCAGTCTGAACATTGGTGGCGGGCACATATTAGAGACGGTTCGTTCCAACCGGTATGACAGTCTGGAAACCGAACGAAGGAATACGATCGACTATGCATTTCTTCAGCAGGAGTGGCGGGCGACGGATAGGTTCATCATCACCGGCGGGGTACGGTATGATCGCAATGCCACTTATGCCTCCGTTTGGAGTCCGAAGCTCGCGGTCCAGTTTCGTCCGAAGTCGAACCTGCGGTTGAACGCCTCTGTGGGACGGGGTTTCAAGGCCCCTGACTTTAGGCAGTTATATCTGAATTTCACCAATATCGCTGCCGGCAGTTATTCCGTCTTCGGTTCGCTGGTGGCCGGCGAGGAGATCCGACGCCTTCAGGCCGATGGTCAGATCGATCAGGTGCTTCCGGCTTTCGGCTTGCTGCAGGATCTGAAACCGGAGACATCTACCGGGCTAAATGTCGGACTTCAGTACGATCTCAAGCCGGGTTGGCAGGCGAAGCTGAATATCTTTCGCAATGATATTGAAAACCTGATCCTGACGGACATCATCGCGTACAAGAAAAACGGTGGTCAGATCTTTAGTTATCTGAATGTGGCAGAGGCATTCACTCAGGGGGTGGAAGTGGAGATGACTGCAAAATCTTTTAAAAAGCTCGATGTTTCCGGCGGTTATCAGTTTCTGATCACGGCGGATAAGTCAGTCCTCGAAGAGATCCGGGGCGGCAGGGTTTTCAAGCGGGATGTCTCAACGGGCATCTCCTCCCAACTCGACCGGTCAGCGTATGCCGGGCTGCCGGGTCGATCCAAACATATGGCAAACCTGAAGGTATTCTATGGGTCGGAGTCCGACAGATGGACTGCCAACCTCCGGGTGATCTGGCGCAGCAGGTGGGGAACTTCGGATCTGGATGGTAACGGGCTGATCAATCGCGATGATGAGTTTGCACGCGGTTACCTGCAGGTCAACCTGGCGGGCGGTTTCCGCGTGAACCGGATGCTGCACCTGATGGCTGGGATCGACAATCTTTTCAATTACAGCGATCCCTACAACCTGCCGGGTCAGCCGGGCATCAATCCCTTCCTGAGGCTGAGCCTCAAAAATCCTGGGAAAAAGGACAATCAACTTTCCATCAAATAAATAAAATACAGACGTATGAAGATCAACATCATCCGCATCCTGAGTTTTTCTGTGCTGCTTTCTGTGCTGGCTTCCTGTGAGAAGAATGACAATGGCGGCGGCAATCTGGTGGTCACCACACAGACGGTCCGTGATCTACCGGGGGACACGATCCTGGGGATCAATACTGCTACCGGGCAGCCTTACGGTGCAGGCAAGTACACGTTCTATAGCCTGGAGAACAATAAGGTCGTCTCCTCTGCGGATTCTGCTACGGCGAAGTGGGACATCGGCTTCCGGGGCACAACCATCATCACCAACAGCGGCAACAGCGGCCCTGGCCAGGGTGGAGGTTTCGTGTTCACCGGGTTGTTCGACGACCTGAAGACCATTCCGGCCGATTCCACCTTCCGGACCGACAATGCGCCGACGTCCTATGCCATCACTTCCGGCAGCAACCGGGGCTGGTATGTCTACAATGCCCCGGTGAACCTGGTAACGGCCATACCCGGTCGCGTGCTGGTGATCCGTACGGGTTCCGGAAAGTTCGCCAAGGTAGAGATCCTCAATTATTACAAGGGCGGGGTAACGCCGGCTACGACGGATTCAGACGATATCAAGCTGCGTCGCCAGCGCTTTTTCACCTTCCGGTTCACCTACCAGCCGAACGGTACCAAATCCTTCTAAATCCTGACCTGAATAGAACATGCCGGATGGCTGGTTTTTCAACCGGCCATCCGTCGTTTAAGAGGTGCCCTGCGCCCTGAAGATGCAGATTTGTCGTACCTTTGCACACTTTCAACCGACATGCAGCCGAAATATCGCGAATATCAGCAACTCGATCTTCCGGGATTCGAAAAGGAAGTCCTTGCCACCTGGCAGGCAGAAGGTTCTTTCGAGGAGAGTGTGAAGATCCGTGAGGGGGCCAAACCCTTTGTGTTTTATGAAGGGCCGCCCAGTGCCAACGGGATGCCGGGCATCCATCACGTCATCTCCCGGACGCTGAAGGATCTGGTATGCCGTTACAAGACCATGTGTGGTTTTCAGGTCAAGCGGAAGGGTGGCTGGGATACGCACGGGCTTCCGGTGGAACTCGGTGTGGAGAAGGAGTTGGGCATTACCAAGGAGGATATCGGAAAGAAGATCTCTGTCGAGGAATACAACCGGAAGTGCCGGGAAGCGGTGCTGCGATACAAAGACCACTGGGATGATCTGACCCGTCAGATGGGATATTGGGTGGATCTGGAGAAGCCCTATGTGACCTTTGAGAATGACTATATCGAAACACTCTGGTGGTGCCTGCGCAGATTATATGACAAAGGTCTGCTCTATCAAAGCGTCAGCATCCAGCCATATTCTCCGGCTGCCGGCACGGGGCTGAGTTCTCACGAATTGAACCAGCCCGGCACCTACAAGGATGTGAAAGATACATCCTGTGTGGCGATGTTTCGGGTGAGGCGCGACGAACGTTCTGCCATGTTGCTGGAGGCCGCCGATTCGGATGAGGTGTATTTCATGGCCTGGACGACGACGCCCTGGACACTGCCTTCCAACCTGGGTCTAACGGTGGGGCCGAAGATCAGTTATGCGCTGGTCAGCACCTACAATCCATATACCCATCAGCCCTGTCGCGTAGTGCTGGCGGAGGCGCTGCTCTCAAAACATTTCAAGGTGGAGGCCGAAAGCCTGCCGCTGGAAGGATATCAGGCGGGTGATAAACTCATCCCGTGGAAGGTACTGGGTGTCTGGGCTGGGTCTGAACTGGCCGGCATTTCTTACGAGCAGTTATTGTCTTTCGAAGCCAACAGTCCGGCGGTGATTGAGTCCATCACCCCCGGAGCGGATCCTTTCCGGGTGATCACCGGAGATTTCGTCACGACGGAGGATGGCACGGGTATCGTACATACGGCACCGGCCTTCGGGGCGGATGACTACAAGGTCGGAAAGGCGCATGGCATCGGCATCCTGACCATGGTGGACCGCGAAGGAAAATTCGTGGAGGGACTGGGTGAGTTCAGCGGACGATTTGTCAAGAATTATAAGAATGACCCCGAATATGTGGATGTGAACGTGGACATCTGCGTTCGGTTGAAAAAAGAAGGGCTGGCCTTTAAGGTTGAGAAATACGAGCATAACTATCCCCATTGCTGGCGGACGGACAAGCCGATCCTGTATTATCCATTGGATGCCTGGTTCATTCGCACGACAGCCTGTAAAGATCGGATGGTCGAATTGAACAAGACCATCCAATGGAAACCGCGTTCCACCGGGGAAGGCCGTTTCGGCAACTGGCTGGAGAATATGGTGGATTGGAACCTGAGTCGCAGTCGATACTGGGGAACTCCGTTGCCGATCTGGCGGACGGAGGACGGCACAGAACAGGTTTGCATCGGTTCGATTGCCGAACTGGAAGCCGGCATACGCAAGGCCGCCGAAGTGCTTGGAGGAGGTGTCAACGCCCGTTTTCTGCAGGAAGGGGTGAAAGATCTGCACAAGCCATTTGTGGACGAGATCATCCTGCTGAGTCCGCAGGGAAATCCCATGAAACGGGTACCGGACCTGGTAGATGTCTGGTTCGATAGCGGAGCGATGCCTTACGCTCAGTGGCATTATCCTTTTGAAAATGCATCCCTGGTGGATGGAGCGGAGGCTTTTCCGGCGGATTTCATCGCCGAAGGCGTCGATCAGACCCGGGGTTGGTTTTATACCCTGCATGCGCTGGGTGTGCTGTTGTTCGACAGTGTGGCGTACAAGACCGTGGTATCAAATGGACTGGTACTTGACAAGCACGGCAACAAGATGAGCAAGCGGCTCGGGAATGTGGTGGATCCATTCGAGACCATCGGTAAGTTCGGTGCCGATGCCACGCGCTGGTATCTGATCACCAACGCCTCTCCCTGGGACAATCTGAAATTTGATGTCGAAGGTATCCGCGAAGTGCAGCGGAAGTTCTTCGGCACCCTGTACAATACTTACCAGTTTTTTGCGCTCTATGCCAATGTAGATGGCTTTGCCTTTCGGGAGACCTCCATCCCTTACGCTGAGCGGCCGGAGATCGATCGTTGGATCCTGTCTAGCCTACATTCGCTGATCGGGAAGGTCCGTCAGCATATGGATGATTACGAGCCGACGCTGGCCGGTCGTGCCATGGAGGATTTCGTAGACGGGCAGCTCAGCAACTGGTATGTTCGTTTATGTCGCCGTCGATTCTGGAAGGGAGAGTATGAAATGGACAAGGTCAGTGCCTATCAGACCTTGTACGAATGTCTGGAAACACTGGTCAAGTTGATGGCGCCGGTTTCTCCTTTCTTTGCGGATGCGCTGTTCAGAAATCTGAATGCGGTGTCGGGGCGGAACAGTGTCATCTCCGTCCACCATGCGCTATTCCCGGAGGCGGATCCTGATGCTGTAGATGCGGACCTGGAAGAGCGGATGGGGCTGGCACAGGATGCCTGTTCATTGATGCTGTCCATCAGGAAGAAAGTGAACATCCGTGTCCGGCAGCCGCTGCAAAAGGCGCTGATTCCCGTCCTGGATACAGATATGCGCCGACGGCTTGGCCTGGTAGAGGACCTGATCAAGGCGGAGGTCAATATCAAGGAGATCGAATACATTTCCGGAGATAATGATTTCATCCGGAAGCGGGTGAAGCCCAATTTTGTGATCCTTGGTAAAAAGCTGGGTGCGCGGATGAAAGCGGTTTCCGCCTTGTTAGGACAATTGACCCAGGAAGAGATTCGTTCACTGGAGGCCAATGGTCAGATGATGTTATCTGTTGAGGGCGCTGATGTGGAAATCCTTTCATCAGAAGTCGATATTCAGAGTGAGGATGTGCCCGGCTGGATGGTGGCTTCAAAGGGTGGGTTAACGGTGGCGCTGGACATCCAGGTATCGGAGGAGCTTGAGTTAGAGGGCAATGCAAGGGAGTTGGTCAACCGGATCCAGAAGATCCGAAAAGACAGCGGTTTTGAGTTGACGGATCGTATTCAGGTTAATTTATCGCATGTGGATAAGCTAACCTCCACCATCACAAAATATAAGGATTATATTTGCGCGGAAATCCTGGCGGACGGATTGGCTGTTGATGCCAATTTGTCAGACGGAATAGAAGTCGAGGTGAATGAGATCCCCCTGAAGTTACAGGTCATAAAAAAAGGGTAAGTCATGCCTACAAAGAAGAAAGCACCCGCTGTTCAAACCGAAGAGAAGGGTACAAAGCCGGCCGCTGTGAAAGCGACTGGCAAGTCTGCTGCCAAAGCCGAACAGACGCCTGCGGCTCCGGTTACGAAAGCGAAGGCTGCGGCCAAGTCGCCTGCAGCAAAGGTTACAACCGCTGAGTCTGTTACGGAAAAGCCGGTAACTCCTAAGGCGGAAGTGTCAACGACCGCTCCAAAACCTAAAAAGGCTGAATCCGCCCCTAAGGCTTCTGCTGTTAAAAAGGCAGCGGAAATTCCTGCCAAGCCTGATGCGGAGACTTCCTCAAAGTCCGCGAAAGTCGAAACGCCGTCAGCGGAGAAGAAGCCTGCGCCCAAGAAGGCGCCGACTCCCGTGAAGTCCGCTAAGCCTGCGCCTCCAAAGGCTCCGGCCCCCAAGCCTGCAGCCGTGGAGAGGCCAGAGCCGGAACCTATCATCGCAAGCACCGCTCCCGAAAGCAAGCAGGCCGCCATACAGAGCCATGCTCTGAAGCAGGCGGAACAACGGAAGGCTGCAAAGGCCCAGCAGGAGGTTACCAAGACCCAGAAGCCTGTTTCACTGCCGAAGATCACCACCACCGCGTCCCGTAAATACGAGCCGGAATTCACCCGTTCCGTGCTGGATCAACCTGCTCAGGAGCCCATGGGACCATCTTTGAGATACAGTGATGCTGAGCTCCAGGAGTTCAGGGAATTGATCACCCGGAAGCTTGAAACTGCCCGAAAGGAGATCGCCTATCTCCATGGGATGATCACCCGAAAGGATGCTTTGAGTGGGGAGGATTCCGACAGCCGTTACATGACCATGGAAGACGGAAGCCTCAGTATGGAGCGTGAGCAACTGAGCCAGATGGCCAGCCGTCAGCATGATTTCATCGAGAAGTTGGAGAATGCGATGGTACGCATCGAGAACAAGACATACGGCGTTTGCCGGGTGACCGGGAAACTGATTGACAAGGCGAGGTTGAGGGCTGTACCTCATGCTACGCTGACCGTCGAAGCCAAGAAGTCTTTGTCGAAGAACCCCAACCAGCAATAATTTTATAAAGAAAAAGTCTTCATCAGGGGTGCTTGAGCCAGGTCTCAAGCACCCCTGATTTTTTATTTGACTTCCTGCATCTCCACGAGTTTTCGGTAGATGCCGTCCTGTCTGATCAGTTCGTCGTGCTTTCCACGCTCCATGATCCGGCCTTTTTGGAGCACAATGATCTCGTCGGCATGACGAACGGTGGATAGCCGGTGTGCGATCACGAGACTGGTTCGATCCTTCATCAGGTTATTGATGGCGTCCTGTACGAGTTTTTCGCTTTCCGTGTCCAGCGAGGAGGTGGCCTCGTCGAGGATCAGGATGGGTGGGTTTTTCAGTACTGCCCGGGCGATGGTGACGCGTTGTTTTTCTCCACCACTGAGTTTCGATCCGCGATCGCCCGTGTTGGAGAGGTAGCCGTTTTCTTTTCGGATGATGAATTCATGGGCATTGGCAATGCGAGCGGCCTGTTCGATTTCCTCCATGGTGGCTTCGGGTTTGCCGAGCGCTATGTTGGCGGCGATGGTGTCGTTGAAAAGCAGGGGTTCCTGTGTCACGATGCCCATCAGATTGCGCAGGTCGCGGATGGAATATTCCCGGATGTCGATGCCGTCGATCGTCAGTGAACCCGTGGACAGGTCGTGGAATCTTGGAAGGAGGTCGGCCAGAGTGGATTTCCCGGCCCCTGAAGAGCCCACCAAAGCAATGGTTTTACCTTTGGAGATCTGGAGGTTGATATCCTTGAGGATCGCCGTGTCGCCATAGGCGAAGCCCGCGTTCTTGAATTCAATAGACTGTCCGAAGTGTCGGATATGTACGGGCTTTTCGGGTTCTCTCACCTGTTCCTGTGTCCCGATCAGGGATTCTATCCGCTCAATGCTGGCGGCCCCCTTTCGAATATTATAGGAGGCGGAACTCAATGCTTTCAGCGGATTGATCACCTGGGTGAAGATGGCGATATAGGTCAGGAAATCCGTGGCGTTGAGTGAAAAGGATCCGGCCAGGACGAGACGGCCGCCGTAATACAGCACACAGCATACGGCCAGGATGCCGAGGGTTTCCGATACGGGCGAGGCCAGGTCCCGGCGTCTGTTGGCCTTGTTCTTGATGGCATAAAGCAGTTCGTTTTCAGACTGGAATCTGTTGAGCTGGTGTTCTTCTGCGTTGAATGCCTTTACGACGCGCATACCGCCCAGGGTTTCCTCGATGGTGCTCAGGATATCTCCCAGTTTTTCCTGTACCAGGGTAGAGACCCTTTTCAGGGACCTGCCCACCCGTCCGATCACCAAACCGGCGATGGGCAGGAAGAGCAACAGGAACAGGGAGAGTTCCGGACTCAGCCGGATCATGGCGAAGAGATAGAAACTGATCACTATGGGTTCCCGGAAGAATGTTTCCAGGAAGCTGATGGTGGAGAATTCGACGTCCTGCAGGTCGTTCGTCAGCCGGCTCATGATCTCCCCCTTTCTCTGCTCGCTGAAGAATCCGATCGGCAGTTGCAGGATCTTCCGGAACATGTCTGAGCGCATGTCGTTCAAGATCCTGTTGCGGATGGGGGCGAGCGTGAACATCGACAGGTAGAGGAAGGTGTTTTTCAGCATGATGGCGATGGCCAGGATCACGCAGATGAAACCCAACGCCCGGATCCTCCCTTCTGTCGTGGCCATGCCGGAGGTCATCATCCCCTGCAGGGTCTCCATCAGGCTGCCGAGGCCTAGTCCGGAGCCGCCCTTCCCGCCATAATCGATCTGGAAGATCAGCGCAAGAAAGGGGGAGAGTAGGGTGAGGGAGAGGGTAGAAAAGAAGGCCGAGAGCAGGTTGAGGACGAAATAGACACCAACGAGACCGGGATAGTTTCTGATATAACGGAAGATGATCCGTAAGCTCTTCATGAACGATTCGCTGTTTTTCGGGGATTAGGGTCAAAAGTAGTTAATTTTGAGGCCTTCAACCGGAATACCATGCAGGAAGGCAAACGACAGAAACAGGTGGCAGGCGTCATCCTGGAGGAGATGAACGATATCTTCCAGCGACTTGGACTGAATATGATCGACGGAGGCATGGTATCCATCTCCGACGTAAAGGTGACACCTGATTTGCTGGAGGCGAGGATTTATCTCAGTCTCTTCAAGATCCCGGATGCTGACAAGGCATTCCATCAAATCGAAGCACGTAATTTTGAGGTAAAGAGAGAACTGGCCCTTCGGGTCAAGCATCAGTTGAGGAGGATCCCGGAACTCCGTTATTTCCGGGATGAAACCCTTGATCATGTCTTCCGGATGGAGGAGGTCTTCCGTCAGATCAACGAAGGCAAAACCCCCTGAATACCATGCATCTCCGCTTCGCCTGGAGATATTTTCGTGCGCGAAAGTCCACGCAGGCCATCAATGTGATCGCCTGGGTGAGTGTGGCCGCCATCGTGGTGGGTACGGCCTCCCTCATCATCATCCTTAGTGCCTTCAATGGGTTTGAGGGGCTGGTACGCTCACTTTATGCATCGTTCTACACTGATATCCGGGTGGAGTCTGTCCGTGGGCGCATCCTGCAGGCCGACACGGCGATGATCCGAAAGATCCGTTCCTTGCAGGGGGTACGTGCTGTTTCCGTTGTCATTGAGGAGAAGGCGGTCTTGCAACTTGGGGACTACCAGACCATCGTGCAGATGAAGGGCGTGGAGTCTGGATATCCTGATGTAGCTGGGGTGTCGGATCGTATCGTACGCGGACGATTTGAAACCGGCAACGCAGACAGACCCCGAGCGGTGCTTGGCATAGGTGTGGAGAATGCCATTGGCGTGTTATCCGACCGGAGTCTGATGCCGGTGACCGTGTATCTGCCCCGCAAGGGTGCGGTAGATCTGACGGATCCACTCAACGCCCTCAGTCAGGGGGAGATATTTCCGGCTGGTAGTTTTGCCGTTCAGCCTGAATTCGATAACAAGGTCGTATTCACTGACCTGGACTATCTGAGATCACAATTGGGATATGCGGCCCATGAGTGTACGGCCATTGAAATGTCGCTGACTGAAGCGGAACAAGCGGAAGAGGTTCGTCAGGCGGTGCAGGCATTATTGGGGCCGAAGGTGTCTGTATTGGACAAATATGAGCAGAACCGGACGCTTTACACGACGATCCGCATGGAAAAATGGGCCATCTATGCGATTTTTTCGCTGATTCTGCTGGTGGCGGCTTTTAATATGATCGGCGCCCTGAGTATGCTTGTGCTGGAAAAACAGCGGGACATCCAGGTATTGAAGGCCATGGGTGCCGACGAACTGCTGATTCAGCGGATATTTCTTTCCGAGGGTTTATTACTGGCGGGCATTGGCTTGACGCTCGGGATGATGGTCGCTGTCATTCTACTGGCCTTGCAACAGACATACGGGTTTGTCCCCTTGCAGGGCCAGACTTTTCTGATCGACCACTACCCTGTTCGGATGCTCCCGGGGGATTTCATACTGGTGGCAGCCACGGTCCTGGGTATCGGACTGTTGGCATCCTGGTTTCCGGCCCGTAAGGCTGCGGCCCAGGCTTTTACATTGAGGAACTGAATTCGGCTCAGTAGTCACCCAGGGTTTCGGGCAGTTGCGCGAGGGCTTTGGCCAGTTGATCGTCACTTGGCGCCACACCATGCCAGTTGTGGTCGTTTTCCATGAAATCGACGCCTTTCCCCATCAGCGTATGCATCAGGATGACAACGGGCTTGGCCTGCCCCCGATGTTGTCGGGCGTCTTCCAAAACCTTGACGACATCATCCATATCATTACCCTGCATTTCCAGCACTTCCCAACCGAAGGCGGAGAATTTGGCCCCCAGATCTCCGAGGTTCATGACTTTTGCGGTAGGTCCGTCGATCTGCTGACCGTTCCAGTCGATGACAGACACCAGGTTGTCCAGCTTATGATGCGCGGCGAATAGCACGGCTTCCCATATCTGTCCTTCCTGCAGTTCACCGTCGCCATGAAGGGAGTAAACTACACGATCGTCACCATCCATTTTCTTGGCGAGGGCCAGACCGGCGGCCACACTCATCCCCTGGCCGAGTGAACCGGATGCGATTCTTACACCCGGGAGGTGTTCGTGGGTGGTGGGGTGACCTTGCAGACGGCTGTTGATCTTTCTGAAAGTGGAGAGTTCACTGACATCGAAATATCCGGCACGTGCCAGTATGGAATATAGCAACGGTGAGATATGCCCATTGGACAAGACAAAGAGATCTTCTCCCTTTCCTTCCATGTGGAAGGCTGGGTCATGCTTCATGATTTTGAAATAAAGTGCGGTCAGCAGGTCTGCACAGCCCAGGGATCCGCCCGGATGCCCGCTCTGTACGGCGTGAACCATTCTGAGGATGTCTCTTCTGACCTGACTGGAAATTTCCGGGAGCGTAGCCATGGTTGTCGAAAGGGTTTGAATGGGTGCGAAATTAGCGCATTTTATCAAAGCTTGCAGGCAAGATTAGGTGGAGATTCGAGTCTCGTATTTTTCAGTTGTTCAATTATTTATGCACGGAATACTAAACTTTCCTAAAAACTCGTTAACTATGCATTAAGTTAATAGTTAAGTACCCTAAAGCTTATCGAAAAGGAATCTTGGAACACTGGCCACCGGGTCATGTGCCGATCTGAAAGCTGATAAAAGAGATTCATGGATATAATTTTACTAGGTACTGCTCTTGCTTTTTTCATCACTTACATGTCCATACCGGTCATCATTACGGTTTCTGAGCGTAAGAAACTATTTGATGAGCCAGATGCCCGAAAACTTCACCTGACTCCCGTTCCATCCCTTGGGGGACTTGGCATCTTCGCCGGATTGATGATGGGGGTTCTTCTCTCCATTCATTTCAATCATGCGCCTGGCTTTCAATATGTGATTGCTGCGTCTCTTGTCATCTTTTTCGTGGGGATGAAGGACGATATCATTGTGTTGTCTCCCATCAAGAAATTGATCGGTCAATTCATAGCCGCCTTTCTGCTCATGTACAAGGGTGGGTTTCGGATCACCAGTATGCATGGATTTCTTGGCGTCCAGGAGCTTCCGGAACTCATGAGCATAACGATTACGCTGTTCACCATCATAGTGATCATCAACTCCTTCAATCTGATCGACGGGGTAGATGGTTTGGCCGCTTCCCTGGGATTGTTGACCACGGTGGTCTTCGGTATATATTTTTTCCGGGCTGGTGAACTGCCTTATGCCATTCTATCTTTTGTCACCGCCGGCAGTCTGACCGGTTTTCTGATCTTCAATCATTCTCCTGCCAGGATTTTCATGGGGGATACGGGTTCACTGCTGATCGGACTGGTGAATGCGGTGCTGGTCATCCGCTTCATTTCCACATCCGGGAACTCCTCTTCTGCGCTGCCTTTGGAGGCATCACCCGCCATTGGGTTTTCGATCCTGATGGTGCCGCTGTTTGATACGTTGCGGGTATTTTCACTGCGCATCTTAAGTCGTAGATCCCCATTCAGTCCGGATCGGAACCATGTGCATCATCTGTTGCTAGACCTGGGCCTTTCGCATGCAGCCGTTACCTATATTTTGGTGGCTGTCAACCTCGCGTTCATGGGCATGGCTTACATGCTTAAGGGAATGGGTACGAGTCTGCTGTTGTTGTTGATGCTTGGAATTGCCGCCACCGTCACGCTCATGCTTTTGAATGCGCTGCACAAGCGGAGGGCTATTGTGGATACGCGTTTTCCGGAGGGACAGCCTACGATCGACACACAGCGGCTTATCTCCTTCCGTCGCAAGAAGATGGTTATCCCCGAGGATAACTGATGCCCTGAACATCAGGATTTCCTTTCCATTCATTAATTTTACGGGCGACAACTCACTTGAATATGTCTGAAGAATTACAGAAATACATTGATCTCGCTGAGACATCCATGAATAAGGCGATCGTTCATCTTGAGGCCGAACTGGTCAAGATCAGAGCGGGAAGGGCCACGCCCCAGATGTTTGACGGTCTTACGGTTGACTACTATGGCACGCCGACTCCAATCAACCAGGTTGGTAATATTTCCGTTGCGGACGCCCGTACACTGACCATACAGCCCTGGGAAAGGAACATGATCCAGCCCATCGAGCGTTCGATCATTGCAGCCAACCTGGGTGTTACTCCACAGAACGATGGTGTCATGATCCGCATTTTTATGCCTCCACTTACCGAAGAGCGTCGCAAGGAGATCGTGAAGCGGGTCAATGGAGAAGGTGAGCATTCAAAGGTGGCCGTCAGGAACATCCGCAGGGATGCGATCGAACACATCAAGAAGCTTAAAAAAGATGGCTTGAGTGAGGATATTGCCGTTAATGCGGAAGAGGGGGTACAACAGATGACCAACTCGCACATTGCACAAATCGACAAACTGCTGGCTGCCAAGGAAAAAGAGGTCATGTCCATCTGATTCGTGCGCAAACCTATTATTATAAAAACGCGGCCCTGCATTCGATTGCAGGGCCGCTATTTTATCTTTTGGAAAACGATCTTCCCAACTATTCCACTTATTTATTAGCGAGGAAAACGCCTGCGAGGATCACCAACAGGCAAACTACCTGCCATTCGTTGATGCTTTCACCCGCGATCAGTCCCCAGAAAAGTGCCACGAAGGGTATGCCGTAGGTGACCATGGAAGCGAAGAGCGGCCCCGCCCGTTTTAACAGCATGTAGAAGACGATGGATGCAATGGCCGTTCCGATGATCCCAAGCAAGGCGCTGGCGAGGGTGGAGACGGAGAGAATAACTTCAGCGGGTTGTGTGAAGAAACCTGTAAATGCCAGGATGATGGCGGAAGGAATGATCAGCAGTGTGAAGGCGATGGTGGCGATATCCCTGGATGGGATATCCTTCAGATATCTGTTGACCATTTGTACGTTGATGCCGTAGAGCAGCGTCGCAATCAAGACAAAGGAGGCATAGCCGGTGTGGCTCAAACTGATGCCCTGATCTCCAGATAGGATCAGCAGGACCAGACCGACGAATCCGATGCCCACACCCAGCCATTTGATGATCGGGATGCGCTGGGCAAAGGCTGTCACCCCGATCAGCAGGGTGAAGATCGGTGTCAGTGCATTCATGATGCCCGCCAGGGATGAGTCGATCCGCGTTTCCGCTATGCAGAAGAGAAAGGCCGGGAAGAATGTGCCCAGGACTCCGGATAGGAAAATGAGGCCCCATCTGTCCTTCGGGATCCGGCGGAAGGATTGCCATCCAAAGGGAACCAGCACCAGACCGGCGCTGATGATCCTGACGGAGGCGACCTGCCAGGCATTGAGGAGTTTGAGTCCTTCTTTCATGATGACAAAAGAACTCCCCCATGTGATGCAGAGCAAAATGAACAGCATCCAGTTGATCCAACGATTCCTCAACAGTTTACATTTTTGCAAAGTTCCGATATTCCCCTTGATTCATCCCGTTTATTCAGTCTTTCCCCCATGAAAAAAAGCCGGGTATCGTACGGATAGTCAATTAATTGACTACCTTAAACATAAAACATCATGAGCTACATTAGCGAATTCAAAGATTTTGCCTTGAGGGGCAATGTGCTGGATCTGGCCGTGGGTGTGATCATTGGCACTTCTTTCGGCAAGATAGTGACCGCGCTGGTAGATAGCATTCTAATGCCGGTTATTAACATGGTGGCTGGTGGCGAGGCGCCTTTCAAGGATTTACAGGTCGGCGGCATCGGCGTTGGCGCCTTTTTGCAGGCTACCCTGGATTTCCTGATCATCGCGTTGATCCTTTTTTTAATCATACGTTTCATCAATCGGTTCAAAAAGGCCGCACCTGTGGAACCTCCCGCCCCGCCCGCGCCCAACCGTTCGGAGTTGTTGCTGGAGGATATTCTGAAGGAACTCAGAAAACAAGGGTAAGAAGCCGCCTCCGATGGGGATAATCCCGGATCAGTGTATCGGGGCAATGCGCTACTTTTGTCGACCCGGTGCGGTAAGGCATCCTCATGTATCAAGGCTATGGCACAAACCACTTCATATCAGATAAAGCTTCCGCAATTTGAAGGTCCATTTGATCTTCTGCTGTTTTTTATTGAGCGGGATGAATTGGACATCTACAATATCCCCATCAATAAGATCACGACGGATTTCCTGGATTTTCTGCATCAGTCTCAGGAGAGTAATATTGAATTGAGCAGTGAGTTCATCCTGTTCATCTCCACGCTGATGCGGATCAAGGCGAAGATGTTGTTGCCGAGAAAGGAACTGGATGCTCAGGGCAATGAGATCGATCCGCGTCTGGAACTGGTGGACAAGATCCTGGAGTACAAGAAATTTAAGGAAGCGTCTGCTAAACTGGCGGAAATGGAAGCCGAGCGGATGTTCATGGTTAAGCGCGGCAATCTTCAGAAGGAGCTGTCGCTGGTTGGCGAGGAATCATCAGAAGGATCTGAGATCCAAAGCATCAGTCTGTTCAAGCTCATGAAGGTGTTTGAGAAGGTGATGAAGCGCATGTACGACCGCAACAACAAGCCGCAGCATGTTGTCTATCGTTTTAATCACAACATGGAGGATTCAAGGGAGTACATGCTCACCACCTTATCCAGGGAAAAGACCATGGCCTTCGAGAAGATCTTTGAGGTGTGCCAGGACCGTATTCATGCCATCTTCATGTTCCTGACCATT
>CAJBZC010000397.1 GCA_903959965.1 uncultured bacterium | reverse complement strand
TGAGCTGATGTGCCATGCCGCACTCTGCGGTACGGCCGGGGCCATCGGCTCAACATATAACCTGTTCGGACCCGTATGCAAGCTTGTACGTCAGGCATTCCTGAACGGGGAAACGGCCATGGCCATGGCATTCATGCTGGAGTTTCAGCAACTCATCCTGGAGATCCTGCCCTGCATCTGGAACTTCTTCCGACGGGGTATGCTTCTGCGCCACGGTATCGACATCGGAAAGGCCAAGGCGCCACTGCTCACACCAGACCTTGCCTGGTCGGATGAGTATCTGATGGAACGTATCCGTCGGGTGGAGGCTTTCCTGCCCGTTGAGTCCACATCAAACTGAACACAACCTGTAAAATATCAGATATGTCATCATTCGAAGTTGTTCGCGGAGAAGGTATCCCGCACAGTCATCTGCCTTTTTCGCCTGCCATCCACGCCGGGGATTTTGTATTCATTTCCGGTCAGGCATCTGTTGACGAAGAAGGCCGCATCATCAACGATTCCTTTGAAGAGGAATGCCGTCGATCCTTCCGGAACCTCGGACGCATCCTGGAGGGAGCTGGTCTTGGATTCAAGGATGTGGTTCAGGTGCGCAACTACGTAGGTCGTCAGGAAGATCTGGCGGATTTCAACCGGATCTATCGCGAATTCTTCCAGGAACCTTTTCCCGCAAGGACCACCATCATCGGGTGCCTGGGCACCATGCTCAAGTTTGAGGCGGATGCTGTAGCCTACAAGCCCCGGTCATGAAGCGCAGGGTCGCACTGATGGGCATCGTTCATGAATCGAACACCTTCGTCGAATCTCCGACGGATATTCGTCGATTTGAGGAAGGCCACTGGTGCTTCGGAAATGATATCATCACCGACTACCGTCAGGCCTATCACGAGGTGGGGGGCATGATCCAGGCGATGGAAGAGGCGGATATCGAGATCGTTCCCGTCATGTATGCCGAAGCCACCCCCGGCGGAGTCGTAACGGCTGCCGCATTTGAGACCCTTTGTGCACAGATGTTCCAGCGATTGGTGCCCAGCCTTCCCATCGACGGTTGCCTGGTCGTGCCCCATGGAGCAGGTGTCTCCGAACAATTTCCCGACATGGATGGGGAGTGGCTGTCCAGACTCCGTGAACTGGTAGGCCCGGATGTGCCGGTCATCGGAACCTTAGACCCCCATGCCAATCTGAGCGAACGCATGGTACGGGCCACGGATGCGCTCATTGCCTATCGCACAAATCCCCATATCGACCAGCGACAGGTCGGATTGGAGGCCGGACGTCTGATGGCAGCCACCCTGCGCGGAGAGATCCGGCCGGTACAGCGTATGCACAAACCCCCATTAGCCATCAGCATAGAACAGCAAGGTACAGAAGTGGAACCCTGCAAGAGCTTGCAGGACCAGTTCCGCTCCGTTGAGCAAATTCCCGGAATCCTCTCCACCAGCCTTTTGCTGGGCTTCCCATACGCGGATGTGCCGGAGTTGGGGACTGGTTTCCTCGTGGTGGCCGATCAGGATCCTGCGATTGCGGTGGCGGCACTGCAGGAATTGACGAATCATGTCCTGCCTCGATTGCATGATTTCCGGGGTGACCTGAAAGGGATCACTGAACTTGTCACACATATCAAAGAGGCCCCCCGTCCGTTGCTGCTGCTCGACATGGGCGACAACGTGGGGGGCGGATCTCCGGGCGACAGCATATATATTATTGAAGCCCTCGGGGAAGCGGGCATCCATGACGGATTTTGTTGCATCTTCGATCCGGAGGCGGTGGCACTGGCCGCTGCCCGGGAGATCGGCTCCGGGTTTGAATTGGATTTTGGACGGCATCCCGTTACGGGTCAGCGTTTGCAACGCAGCGTGACTTTGTTGTACAAAGGACCTGGCCGTTTTCAGGAAACGGCACCCAGGCACGGCGGTCAGGTGCATTTTGACATGGGGAAGACCGTCATACTCCGTACGTCTGAGGGGCTTACGATCATGCTCAATACCCGCCGGACGCCTCCCTTCAGCTTACGGCAGCTCACGGGTTTCGGGCTGCAGCCAGCGGATTTCGGATGGATTGTTGCCAAGGGAGTGAATGCCCCCATCGCGGCCTATCGGGATGTATGTTCGACATATATCCAGGTGGACAGCCCGGGTGTCACCGGCGCAGATATGACCCGGTTCCCATTCCGGCATCGTCGGCACCCGCTGTTCCCCTTCGAGCATCCGGATCTGGAACCACTGCCCACCGTCCGGTTGGAATCGGTGGAGACCCTGGCTGATCTCCCCTGGTACACAGAAGGGCCTGTCGCGGCCGCGGATGGAAATATGTACTTCACGACCCTATCCGGGGGTAGCGTCATGCGCATCGATCCCTCCGGAACGGTCGCTGAATGGGCTTCCGGAACCTGCCCCAATGGACAGATACAAATGCCAGGCGGAGACCATCTGGTCTGCGACAGCCGGGATGGCCGCGTGAATCGATATACAGCCAATGGTAAATTCGTGGGGCACTATACACCGTCGGTGATTGCCAACCGTGAGGTTCGTGTACCAAACGATCTCTGTCTTGATCGCAGCGGATATTTATATTTTACTGATTCTGTGCGGCACGACGGGCGGGTGTTTGGCATGGCGCCGGACGGCGGCACCTTCATGATTGCAGAGGATCTTGATTATCCGAATGGCATCGTCCTTTCTGAGGATGAATCCATCCTCTACGTGGCAGAGAGCTATGCCAACCGCATCCTCGCTTTTTCCCTGGTTGGGCCGGGCCGCGTGGCCGAACAAGGTAAACGGGTCTTCTCCGATTTGCCCTGCCATCCCTCCGGGGAACCTTTGGGGAACCTGCCCGACGGCATCGCCCTGCATCCCCGGGGTTGGCTGGCGGTCGCTCATTATGGGATGGGACAGGTGCAAATCCTGAGGGCCGACGGTGTGCTGATCACATCGCTGGATGTAGGCATGCCCCTGATCAGCAACCTGGTTTTTATCGACGAACATACGCTCATGGTCACCGGCGGATATGCCGAACCCGGTCCGGGTGCGGTTAAACGCATAAAAATAACCATACATGCATAAACTGAGATCTCTGTTGAGCCGGATGATGTGTGCCTTCATAGGATGGATGATCCCCGCCATAACGCTACAGGCACAGGATGCTCCGTCCTGGTCGGCTTTTCCGGGATTACCCGATCCTGAAGGGATGGCCGGGATGTTTGCCGGCGAGAGCGGTGGTCGTCTCTTCTGCATGGGCGGCGCCAACTTTCCAGACAAAAAACCATGGGAGGGCGGTACGAAAGTTTGGTATGATGTGATTTTCGGACTTAGAAAAGACGGCACCTGGGAACGCATGCCGCAGACCCTACCCGCCCGGATGGCTTATGGCGTCAGCGCAACATTTGGGGATGAGCTGATCCTTGTTGGAGGAAGCCAGGAGCAATTCTTTCATGCGGATGTGTGGGCGATGCGCTGGCTGCAGGGAAAGATATCTTTCCGTAAACTTCCGTCCTTGCCTTTTCCCCTGGCCAACATGGCCGGCTGCCGTGCCGGACAGCTGCTGATCGTCGCAGGGGGAACTGAAAGCCCCACCGGGTCGCCTGTCTCGCGATGCCTTGCCATGGACCTCGAAAACATGGAAGCAGGATGGTTTGAACTGCCGACCTGGCCTGGCCCCGCCCGGACCCAACCTGTTGCAGGTGCCCATGCCGGAGATTTTTATCTTTTTAGCGGAGAGGGGATTTCCGTGGATTCCGCAGGCATCAAACTTAGAACCCTGTATCGGGATGCTTATCGGCTGAGCGCCCGTCAGAAAGACGGTAAATGGACGGGGCAATGGGCGCGGCTGCCTGATCTTCCCGGATCCGTATCTGCCTCCGCCAATCCGGTGCCTGTCGACCGAAAGGGCCGCTTCCATTTCTGGGGCGGGGTGAGTGAAAACATCTCCCGACATCGGGATCCGGCCACCCATCCGGGCATCGAAAAAAAACTGATCATTTATCCCGCCGATGGATCCGGCGTATGGGAGATATCGACCCCGCCGGATTATAAATCACGGGTGACCCTACCCTCAGTTCGCTGGAAGGGCCAATGGCTCTTCATCAGCGGAGAGATCCGTCCGGGGGTCAGAACCCCTGCCATCGTGGCGATGAAACCGGGATCCGGAAGATGACAAACTCTGTATCCCAAAAAAAATTAATATGTCCGACAAATCCAAAACGATTCGGGGTGCCTGGCTGACGGTGGGGTTGCTATTTGTGGTGGCGGCACTGAACTATCTCGACCGCACGATGATCACCACCATGCGCTCATCGGTCGTGGATGCCATTCCTATGACCGATGCACAGTTCGGACTGCTGACATCAGTGTTCCTGTGGGTCTACGGATTGCTGAGTCCATTTGCAGGTTTTGTGGCCGACCGGTTCGACCGCAAACGGGTGATCCTGATCAGTCTCTTTGTCTGGTCGGGGGTGACCTGGCTGACCGCCCATACCACGAGTTTTCAGGAGCTGCTGCTGACCCGTGCGTTGATGGGCATCAGCGAGGCTTTCTATATTCCGGCGGCATTGGCCGCCATCGCCGATTTTCATGGTTCCTCTACCCGCTCTTTGGCCACGGGGATACACCAGGCGGGTATCTTGGCCGGACAGAGTCTGGGATTTGTGGGCGGGATGGTGGCGGAACAGTATTCCTGGACCACGGCATTCTCCTTCATGGGTATCTTCGGGATGGGCTACGCAGTGGTCTTGGTTTTCCTACTCAGAAATCCGCCACCGCCAGCCGAGGGTGTGGACGACCGTTCGGGGGTAAGCATGCGCGAAGGGATCGGAAAGATGTTCCGAAATCCCTCTTTCCTCAAGGCACTCGGGTACTGGAGTTTACTGGGCATTGTCAGCTGGCTGGTTATGGGTTGGCTGCCAACCTATTACAAGGATCGCTTCACCCTCACTCAAACGGATGCAGGTCTGTTTGCCACGGCCTGGTTATACCCGTTATCCTTCCTGGGCGTCATCTTCGGCGGCATAATGGCTGACCGGTGGAGCCGGAAAAATCCGCGGGGTAGGGTGTTGCTGCCTGCGATCGGACTCCTGGTCGGCGCACCGTTCATCTTCATGGCCACCCTTGGAGGCCCCCTGCCGCTGGTAGTGGTGTTCTTTGGCGTATATGCCTTCACCCGCGCCTTCGGGGACGCTAACATGATGCCGATCCTTTGCCTGATCGTGGATCCCCGTTACCGGGCCACGGCCTATGGTATCTTCAACTTTTTCAGTACGATCATCGGTGGCGTGGCCATCTATGCCGGCGGGGTCCTGCGGGACGCCAAGGTCGATTTGTCATACATATATCAAACGGCGGCCGTGATCATGCTCGTCTGCGCCTTGCTGCTGCTGGGCGTACGAAAGGGAATTCCGATTTCAGACGCCAAATCATGACGGATGGGAAACAGATATGAAGCATCAGCCCGGATGCTTGAGCGGGCAAAACAAGCCATCGCCGGAGGCGTGTCCTCCGAATTCAGAAAATACAATCATCCCCATGCCATCTTTTACGATCGGGCCCGGGGATCGCGGATCTGGGACATCGATGGGAACGAATACCTCGATTTCACCCTGAGCCAGGGGCCGATGATCCTCGGACATTCGCATCCGGAGGTCCTGCAGGCTGTCACGGAGTACTCCGCTACCGGCCAGATGTTTGCCGGGCAACACCTCAAGGAGGTGGAACTCGCGGAGTTGCTGCAGCGGATCATCCCTTCCGCAGAGCTTATGCGCTTTTGCCTCGACGGATCGGAGGCGGTGCAGACGGCCTTTCGGGTGGCACGTGCCCGTACCGGCCGGCGGAAATTCATCCGCTTTGAAGGGCATTACCACGGATGGCTCGACAATGTGGCCTGGGGTCTGTCGGCACCGACACCGGAGGCGATGGGTCTGCGGGAACAGCCGACAGCATTCCCATGGAGCCAGGGGATTTCCCCGACTTCCCGGGAAGAGTTCATCATCCTGCCCTGGAATGATGTGGAACTCCTGAGGCGCGCGCTGGAGG
>CAJBZC010000396.1 GCA_903959965.1 uncultured bacterium | reverse complement strand
CCGGGTGTGACCTTTGAAGTGAATGCTGTAGCCGCTACGGAGCTGACCGTCCAATGGCGCATCAGCGAGCGATCTGACAATCAGACACCCGAGGTCATCCTGCATGCGCAGACATTCGGGATTCAGGAGGGCATCAGTCAGATCTTTTTTGAATGTGAAGGGGTGTTGCGTGAAGATAGATATCTCTACCTCGTATTGCTCCGCAACGAGTCGGTCAGTGTACCGTTGTCTGACATGCGGGTAAGCGGCATCCTCTCCCTGTTTAATCATATCAATCCGGCTGTATCAAATTTCGGCCGGCAATCGCCGCCTGAAGGTATCGGCTTCGACGCTTTCGAATTCTGGTGCCCTCGCCGAAGGCCGGGCGGTCGCAATCTTGCGCTAACGCTCAATGCCGGTATTTCCGCCTTTAAGGTAGAAAATCTCAGGAACGGAGTGGATCGCCCACAAGTCATCCCCAACGCCTGGGTGGCGGATCCTGATGATATATTACCCCTTATCCGGCTTCAGTGGGACGATCCTCAGTTGATCGGTTCGATCGAGATCTGTTTCGATAATGATTTTGATCATCCTCTGGAATCCGTATTGATGGGTCATCCCGAGGATCGCATGCCTTTCTGTGTGAGTGAACTGACAGTGACGGATGAGCGAGGTGTTGTAATTGCAGACATCCCAGACAATCACAATACAATCAGACATCTTTATTTGACCGAACCGGTGGAGACGACTCGACTTACCATTGCACTATCACATCCTTCTCCGCAGGTTCCGGCGGCCCTTTTTGCGGTACGTTGTTTCAAACCCTGATACCCATGATGCAGTTGGATTTTATCGTGCTGGTCATCATCGCGTTCATGATCTTTCTGATCGGCGCGGCCTTCACCCGGATGGGCAGGAAGAGCGGCCAGGCCTTTTTTGAGGCGGGTGACGCCACTCCCCGGTGGATCAACGGTTTATCGTTGTTTATCAGTTATTTGTCATCGCTTACGGCATTCAGGGGATCGTCGATCGTGCTCATCTCGATATGGATATGGCGAAAAACAATGCACATGAAAGCAACGCTTATCGGACTTATATTTATTTCATTCGCTGCACAGGCACAGCGACCTGCTGTCGCCCTGAAGCGCGTGCTGGTGAATCAGGCAGGGTATAATCTGTCGGAAGCCAAGCGATGTGTTGCCTGGGGCGTGACGGAGGGTCAGGCTTTTCAGATTCGAAATACAAAGGATAGAAAGATCGTGTTCACCGGCCGCATCACGGCATCCGCCGGGGATTTCAGCGATTTCAATCCCGCTGTGGCGGGGCCTTTTGTCATCGAGATGGCTGGTCATCAGCCTTCCGTGCCTTTTGAGATCCGTCCCTTTCATATGGAGACGATTTCCTCCAAACTTGCCTATGATTTTTTCATGGATGTGCGGGGCTCGACGGACCCGGTGCATTCGAATGAGGCCAAAGTTTATGGTGGCGGTCCTTCGCGTGACTGCGGATCCTATACCCTGGAGACGGTTTTCGAAACGATGTTCTACGCCAGTAATCCCGCGTTGTTCGACCGGTGGAAGGGTGAGATGGGCGGCGGGAAGATGCCCGATCTGATCGCCCTGATCCTCTGGCATGCCGAGTTTGCCTATCATCATCATGCGTATAACGGACCGGTGGGTCACCGCCACGGCTGGCTGGGATATGAGGGTACGCCGAAGATGAACTATGATTATTGGAACACGCTCGACCAGCTGGCCGCGGTCTGTGCGGCCTACCAGACTTTTCTCAAGCCCTGGTTGCCGGAAGAACGGTATCGTGCCTATCGAAAGCTGTGCCTCGAAAAATGGGAGGCCTACGAGCGTCACAAGGTCCTCCGGTACTGGACCTACAGCAATAAATGGGTGGATGTCGGCTACCAGGAATTCAATGAGATGGGGCATGCCTTCGGACAGTCGGTCTTCAGCAATCTGTTCATGTACATGACCGAGCTCAGTGAGCCGGACGGAAAGCCAGAGAAGTTCCTTCGATATGCGCAGGAAAGTGCGGCAGACATCATTCGGAACTGGGATTTCAATAATATCAGGCATATGTGGTGGATCCGCAATGCGGAGCACATTACGCCGCAGGCACTGGCTTTCTTTCTCATGCAATATCCCGACAAGGCGCCGACGGGCACCCGTGAGAAACTGAATGCCTGGATGGATCACATCCTCTCCCGTTCCCGCAATCCCTGGCAATACCGGACCCACAGCGAAACTGAGTGGGCGCATCCGAAGACCAAGGAGCTGGGAGGTCCGCCGGCATTGGGCGGCAGCCTTTTTGCGGCCGGTCATGTGCTGGGACGTCAGGATGGCCGGTCGGTGGCCTGGTCTCAAATTGATTTCACCTTCGGATTGAATCCGGTGGGCGCTCATTTTAGCAATAAAAGCCAGGAGCGTTTGGACATCAACGGCTACTGGCCGGGCATCGAAGTGGGCTGGCCGAAGGCACATCCCAATGGATACGGAATGCTTGGCCGGGTGCGGGGTACCCTTGACGGGACGCCTATGGATGCTGATTTCCCGAGGATCAATGCGCAACGGTCGGATACTTCCGGGACTTTCGTGACTGACAAGATCGGATTGGATGCCTATGCCACTGAAGGCTGGGCGGTATCCAATCGGGGATGGATGGCCACGGTTACTTTTTCATCGCTGCATGCCACGGAGATCCAGTTCGTGGATCGTCGTGGGAAGAAAACAGATCAAGCCCGGGCTGGTCAGTCGGTTCGCATCCGCCTGCGGGCACCGCTCAATATCGAGACGGACAGGCCAGACAGCGGCTGGGTGGAGTTGAAGTCTCCTGACGGAAAGGTTGAAAAGATCACCGTCATGGAAACCGGAGCAGACACCGGCATTTTCGAAGCTTCTGTTCCGGTGAGCGGATCGGGCGTCTGGACGGCATCCTACGGATATTGGGGTTTCAGGAAACAGGCATTGCTGACCATTAAGTAAACGAATGCTGATGCGAAACATCTTCATCGCAGGCCTGTTGACGATTACGGGCTGCATGATCTCCCCGGGCCAGGTAATGGGTGGAACTCCGGTTGTCGGAGAAGTGCGTCAATCGTTGTCCCCTTATTGGAAGTTCAGGATCGATCCCTATCAACAGGGGGAGGCGAGGGGCTGGCATCGGTCATCGCATGCGGTGGCGGGATGGGATTCCATGGCGGTGCCCGGCAACTGGGACTTATCCAACGAATACGCCAATTACAAGGGGAAGGCCTGGTATCGCACGGCCTTCCGGACGGCAGCGGCTGCAGGCAAAAGGGTCATCCTCTCATTCGGTGAGGTAGGCAATGCCTATCGACTTTTTTTGAATGACAAACTCATCGCCTCGGTCGATTGCGGCAATTACCCGGAGGAATTCGATATTACCGATATGGTACGACCCGGGCAGGAGAACCGGCTGGCCGTGGAAGTGGATAATTCGCTGACATACGGAGCTTATTGGGGATGGGGCGGCATTCGCCGGCCTGTTGAGATCCGCTACCGGCCTGCCTTTCATGTGCTTCATCAGGCCGTTACGCCGGAAGTGAACTTGTCGCGAAACAGCGCCAGGGTTCGGACTTCTGTGACACTTCGCAATGCATCTGCCGCTGCGGGACGCATGGTCTTGCAACAGGAGATCTTTTTCCGGAATAGGCGGGTAGCCGTCACATCCCGAAGTGTTGATCTGCCTGGATCCTCATCACCAGTGGTGATGCTGGATCTTGCACTGGACAGCGCCCAGGTCAAACTTTGGCATTTCGATCATCCGGAATTATACACCAGCCGGATCACGCTGAAATCTGAAGCCCGCGACATGTACGTGATCGAAGACCGGTTCGGTCTGCGCAAGATCGAACTCGTCGGACATCAGTTTCGGCTCAACGGAGAGCCTGTCAGACTGGCGGGTTTCAACTGGGTGGCGGATGACCGGGTCAGCGGAAGCACCCTGCCTGCCCATCGTTTTCGGGAGGACATCGATCTGATGAAACAGGCCGGTGCCAACATGGCGAGGCTTTCGCATCGGCCGCTGCCCTCGGATGTGATGGATTATCTCGACGAGAAAGGCATGCTGGTCATCTCCGAATTCAACATCTGGCCGCCTTTCATGAACGACCGCACGCCTGAAGGACGACGCTACGCCACCAAACTCATTCAACAACAATACAACCACCCAAGCATCGTCGGCTGGAGTATCGGCAATGAGAATGGGTTCTTGCGTGAACATCCTGAAGTAAATGCATACACATCATCGCTGATCCGCTTCATCAAGGATCAATTGGATAGTGTCAGGCTGGTGACCTATGTATCGCATAGTTCGGACAATCAGGACAATGATCCGGCGCAGTTTGGAGATCTTATCCTGATCAATAAATACGGCGGTTTCGTGCCTTCGGTGAATGCCCTCAACATGCGTTATCCCGGCCGGCCGGTGTTCATGACGGAATACGGCCAGAGCGGCGTGAACCTGAAGAATGAAACGCCCAACCGGTCTGCGTTCCAGCGCATGATGGTGGACGGACTAAAACAGCAGGAACAGGTGTTCGGCTATTCCATCTGGACCTTCAACGACTATCGCAGCAACTATCAGACGCCGGATCCCGTGACCACGACACCGGTTCACCAGAACCGTCCTTGGGGGGTGGTGGATGTCCATCGAAATCTCAAGCGATCTTACGGGCAGATCAGAAAGTTCTTTGCGCCGGTGGCTGGTCTTCAGGTAAACTATGCCGGTGATTCCGCACGTGTCATCATTCAACCCCGCGGACGCAACGATATACCTTCTTTTACGCTTGACGGATATCGATTGAAGGTGGAATGCCGCAAGGATGCGCAATCTGTCTATCCTGTGCAAGATTTATTGCTGCCACGCATCGTGCCGGGAGACGGACATCTGACTCGGATCGTCTCCGGATTGGCCGGCGATGCGCGCTGGTACCGGTTTTCACTGGTATCGCCCACGGGTTATCGGGTGTTGGATACGACGATCCATCTCCAGGTACCGGCGAAACCATCGGGTGTGAAAATCATTGAAGCCGACCAGGGTGTGCGGTTTGTATTTGACAGAACAGACGATGCAAAGGAATATGTTCTTCACTACGAAACAGGTGAGGTGGTCAAACAGGTAGCACCCACGATCGATCATTATGCAGAGATCAGCGGGTTGGCATTGGGATCCACCTACAAGATCTGGTTGACCGGGATGAATGAGCGTGGACAGGGCCAGGCTTCCGATACATTTTCATTCACTTCAAAGGCGGGATACACGGGACTGCCTCCGGTGATATGGCAGGTCGAAGGAGCGGACGGATGCCTTTTTCTGGCTCCGTCGTATCAGCCGCAGGATCAGCAATATGAGCTACGATGCGCGCCGGCGCTGGATGCTGTGAAAAAATGGCAGCATATCACATCGACCAATTTTGGCATGATATCCATGCCTGGTTTGGAGAATGGGAAAAGCTACCTGGTGCAGATCCGCAGGCGGACGGGATATAACTCGAACTGGAGTGTGTGGAGTGAGCCACGAGTGGTTGTGGTGGGTAAACCATCACTGATCGACCGGGTCAACTGGTCTGAGCGTGTTGCGTCGCTTGAATCGGATCACATGCTGAAGGATCCCGATCACAATATCTGGTGCGGATCGGTGGTGCAGGGTGAAGACCGTAGGTATTATATGGTTTACAGCCGTTGGCCGAGGGCGAAGGGCCATGAAGCCTGGATCACCCATTCGGAGCTGGCGCTGGCGGTATCGGATGATCCGGCGGGGCCATATCAACATCTGAAAGTTATCCTGCCTGCCCGCGGACCGCGCTACTGGGATGGCATCTGCACGCATAACCCGGCGATCTATCGTCATAAGAATAAATATTACCTGGTATACATGGGAGCCACAGGTCCAACGCCGGAAAAGCCCGTGGCGCCGTATTCCCGCGAATGGTATGTTTATCGCAACAGCCAGCGGATCGGTGTGGCCGTCGCTGATCGACCTGAAGGACCGTGGATGCGTTTCGATAAACCCATCCTCGCGCCGGAGCGGGATACCACTTCTCCTGATGCCGTGATGGTCAGCAATCCCGCACTCACATTTAACGACCGCGATGAAGTGGTGCTGGTGTACAAACAGGTTGCTTATAACGGCAACTTCAGAGGTGGTCGTGTTCGATTTGGGGTGGCATTTGCGCCCACTGTGCTGGGGCCTTATAAAAAGCATGCCCGTCCTGTCTTCGAATCCACCGACCCGGCCGACAAGGGAGCGTGGATGCTGGCGGAGGATCCCTTCATCTGGTATCGGGATGGTCGATATCATGCTGTGGTGCGGGATGTTACGGGACGGTTCACCGGCGACAAGGGACTGGCCTTGTTCACCTCCACGAATGCCATCGACTGGGCACCGACATCGAAGCCCCGATTCCTGGACCGTCAGATTTACACCCAGGCTGGTACGCCGCTCGGCGACAAGCTCGAGCGCCCATGGCTGTTATTTTCCGAAGGCATTCCTAAGTATCTTTTCGGATCGATGGGCATTGATGGCAGAAGACATTCCATGAATATTTGCCTAGAGATCAAATAAAACACTGACATGAAAAACCTGACAACCTGGCTCCTCGCCACCACCGCATTCCTGCAGGCCGGCGCGCAGACGACTTCGTCTTCAGATCATCGGCTATGGTATGAGCGTCCGGCCGGCAAATGGCTGGAAGCGCTGCCCCTGGGCAACGGAACCCTTGGAGGGATGGTCTATGGCTCGACCGGCATCGAGCGGATCCGGTTGAACGAGCAGTCGCTGGTGACCGGAACGCCCGATAAAGTTGGATTTTATCAGGCGCTGGGAGATCTCTACATTGAAACGGGTCATGATCAGACCACCGGTTATCGCCGGTCGCTGGACATCTCCGACGCCATCCATCGCGTGAAGTATCGCCATGAGGGCGTCGATCATATCCGGGAGTCTTTCGTCAGTCACCCGGACCAGGCGATGGTTGTGATGCTCACGTCTTCTGCCAGGGGAGGCACTTCTGTGAAGATCCGCCTGGCAGACGATCGAAAGGCGGCACTAACGGTCACGAATAACCGAATATTGTTCCGCGGTGCGCTGAAGGAGAACGGCATGGAATATGCCTGCGGACTGCAAGTGGTGCATCGGGGCGGGAAGCTTGTATCGACAACTGCCGGTGTGGAAGTGCTACGGGCCGATACGGTGATGATCGTACTGAATGCGGTTACGTCTTTTCAGCGATTTTCAGGCCGGGATGTATTTGGAAAACTGCCGATGGACCGATTGGAATCGGGGCTTCAGCAGGTGGCCAAACAAACTTATGCTTCGTTGAAGCGAAGGCATCGGGACGATTATACGAGGCTGTTCGGTCGGGTTGATCTGGTACTGGGTGCTCCTGTGGACAAGCCGACGTATGACCGCGTATTGGCGGTAGCCGGCGGGGCAAAGGATCCTGCCCTGGATGCACTGATGTTTCAGTATGGCCGCTATCTGTTGATCAGTTCCTCGAGGAAGGGCGGGTTACCTGCCAACCTGCAGGGCATTTGGAACGATAGCAGCCGGCCGCCTTGGTATAGCCAGTATACGACGAACATCAATATCGAGATGAACTACTGGTTGGCGGAAGTGACCAATCTCCCTGAGATCCATCAGCCGTTGTTTGATTGGGTCCTGAATATGTCGAAGGTCCAAAAGACAACACAGGATTCAGTGATCAGGACTTCGCGCGGATGGGTATCTTATAGCACCAATAATATCATGGGTGGTGGCAGCGGATGGCGTATCCATCGGCCGGGCAGCGCCTGGCTGTCGAGTCATTTCTGGGAACATTTTCTGTTCACGCGGGATACTGCGTTCCTGCGTGACAAGGCATTTCCGCTGATCAGGGATATTGTTGATTTCTGGGAGCATCATCTGGTCGCCAGGCCCGATGGTAAATTGATCACGCCCGATGGCTGGTCGCCCGAGCATGGCCCGGGTAAGAACGAAGGCGATCAGAAGCCATACCCTGGTGTGACTTACGATCAGCAGATCGTGTATGATCTTTTCAGCAATTATATCCGGGCTTCGGAGATCCTGAGGATGGATGCGGCACATCGCCGGAAAATTTCGGTTATGCGTGACCGTTTGCTGGGGCCTGTCATCGGGCGTTGGGGACAGTTGCAGGAATGGCAGGAGGATGTGGATGATTCCACGGATCGCCATCGGCATCTTTCACATTTATTTGCTGTGTATCCCGGATCTCAGATCACGCCCTGGCGTACGCAGAACTGGGCGAGGGCTGCGGCTGTTTCATTAAGATCGCGTGGCGATCGAAGTACCGGCTGGAGCAGTGCCTGGCGGATCAGTCTCTGGGCGAGGCTCTGGGATGCGGAAAGCGCCTACCTGTCGGTGAAAACCCTTGTCACCCCTGCAGAGCGGGCTCCGGGACAGCCGGATGGAAGTGGCGTTTACACCAACCTCTTCGGTGCTCATCCGCCCTTTCAGATGGATGCCAATTTCGGGTTTACTGCGGGTGTAGCTGAGATGCTATTGCAGAGTCATTCGGATACGATCCATTTCCTGCCTGCCCTGCCGAAGGCATGGCCTGATGGTCATGTGAAGGGGCTCAAGGCCAGAGGTAACGTGACCGTCGACTTGCATTGGAAGCAAGGGCATTTGCATCGGACGATCCTGCGACCTGCTTTCTCCGGATATTACAAGATGCGATATCAGGATCGCGTGGTTCGGCTGATGCTGTTGAAGGGTCAGACATATGTGATGGATGATCGGCTGACCATCCTGCGGGAGGGCCAGCCTCCGATCCCGACCTATCCTAAACCAGCGACGGATCTTAGCTGGTGGAAGCGCGACAAGTTCGGCATGTTCATTCATTGGGGTTTATCGACCCTGATGGGCCAGGAGATCAGCTGGTCGAGGGGTGGCTATGGGGCGCAACGCTACGATTCCCTGAAGTACCGGCTCAATCCGGCGGATTTTGATGCCGATAAATGGGTGGCCATCGCCAAGTCGGGCGGGATGAAATACATCATCTTCACCGCGAAGCATCACGACGGTTTCTGTAACTGGTTCACGAAGACGACGGATCATCATATTGGCAACACACCCTTCCGTCGGGATATCTGCAAGGAACTCGCGGACGCTGCCCGGAAGGCGGGATTGAAGATCGGCTGGTATTATTCTCCGGCCGACTGGAAGGATGAGGATTGCCGGGATCCTGAGCGGAATGTGATCTACCAGGCGCGTATGACGGAACAGGTCAGGGAATTGCTCACACGCTATGGGAAGATCGACCTGATGTGGTTTGATTTCGAGGGTGGACCCATCCCCGGAGATCCGTCCGTGCTCTATCGCATGGCCAAGCAGTTGCAACCTGGTATCATCATCAACAACCGGCTCGATGTGGTGCATACGGATGAGTCGCATGGTTACGTCGGACCGAACGGCGATTACGCTACGCCGGAGGGCTTCGTAGCCGGTTGGGGTGGTGTACCCTGGGAGACCTGCACCAATCTCGGACATCAGTGGGCATGGAAATGGAACGACGAACCCCGTCGGATCGGGGAAGTACAGCAGACACTGATCCGTTGCGTGGGTGGTAACGGCAATCTTTTGTTGAATGTAGGGCCTGATAGTCTGGGTCGCATCCCGGAAAATTTTGCCGCGAGGTTCCGTGAACTGGGCGACTGGATCCGGCCTCGTTCCGCATCGATCTATGGGACATCGCCGGGCATGCTCATACCGGGCCGGGAATATGTGAGCGTCATGAATGCAGGCGTTACTTATATTCATTTTTGGGGAAAGAAACGTGATGCCATCATCCTCCCGCCCGTGAAGGGCAAGATCCGTTCCGTGACGAGTCATGATGGTAAGATCCTGTCATTTGTAAGTAGCGATACAGCGCTCATCATCCGTCCGGATGCTTCACAGATCGGGGATGAGATCATCACTTGTGCGTTGAATATTGAAGGGGTTGATCGTATGTCAGTTTCTGTCCCGCCGCCTTCAACTTCAGGCTCCGTCGCCTATCGTGCGAAGGTTACGGCCTCGAGTTCCGTGGCGCAGATGCTTCATGATCCCGTGGCAGCGGTGGATGACAATCCTGGCACGCACTGGAAGCCTGGACGCAGGACGGATATCGACTGGCATGCTTATTATGGAATGAATATAAATTATCGCAATCCGGAAGTGTCATCACTTTTTCAGGATACTGCCTGGCTGGAGGTTGACCTGGGTCGCGATGTATCTGTAGGAGCGATCCGCCTGATGGAGCATAAGTTTTATAATTCAACCATCAAAAGTTTTGAGGTTCAGGCGCTAAAAGGCCAGGTCTGGAAGCCTGTCGCTACAGGCACGAAAATGGGTGAATGGACGCAGCAGATCGATCCGGTGGTTGCACGCAAATTCCGCCTGGTCATTCGTGGTGCGGAGGGTATGCCCGGCATCCGTGAGTTTCAACTGTTGTCGAACTGATCAAATAAATATAAATATGAAAAGGTCCATCGCTTTTTTTATTCATATTATGCTTCCGGTGCTGATCTCGGTGCAGGCGCAACAGTCCGTCATCAGCGGTGTTTACCCGCATCTGGCCCAGTATAACGAGGAAGGCGAGTGCGGAACGGGCGCGGTTGTTGCGTGGGCCGGGCGGTTGTGGACGATCAGTTACGGGCCGCATCAGCCCTACGGGTCATCTGACAAACTTTATGAGATCCGTAATGATCTGTCGCGTGTCGTGCGGGCGGAGTCTGTGGGCGGTACGCATGCCAACCGGATGATCCATAAGGAATCGCGTCAACTGTTCATCGGCTATCATGTGATCGATGATCAGGGTCGTATTCGAACTATACAACCCAGCCGGATGCCGGGGCGATTGACCGGCATGGCGCGAAGTCTGACGGATCCTGCCAACAAGATCCTGTATGCCACGATGGAAGAAGGTTTTTATGAGGTGGATGTACATACGTTGGAAGTGAAGATGCTTTTCAAGGACGGGAATCAAATGCGGAAGGAAGGGGCGCAGACCCATGAAAGTCCGCTGTTGCCGGGTGTGCATGGAAAAGGATTTTATTCCGGACAGGGAGTGTATGTGTATTCGAACAACGGAGAGGCCGGTGCTCGTGCGCGGGTCGATCCTACGATCGAGGCCGGATCGCTTTGCGAATGGGATGGTAAGACCTGGAAGGTTGTGCGCCGCAACCAGTTTGTGGAGGTCACCGGTCCCGGTGGCATCTATGGCAATTCGAATCCCGATACTGATCCGATCTGGGCGACCGGATGGGATCATCGCTCGGCGCTCCTGGGCGTCCGGGCCAAAGGTGGATGGACGTTCTATCGTCTGCCGAAGGCTTCTAACTCATATGATGGTGCACATGGCTGGAATACGGAGTGGCCGAGGATCCGGAATGTTGGCACAGTCCAGCGCCCGGATTATGTGATGACACTGCACGGTTTGTTTTGGCGTTTTCCCTCAGGCTTCAAGCCCGGGAATACGGGCGGCATCCGGCCGCGTTCTTCCTATTTAAAGGTTGTGGGTGATCTGGAGCGTTGGAATGACCGGCTGGTGCTGGGTTGCGACGATGCCACAAAGAGTGAGTTCCTCAGCAATCGGGCCGACAAGGCGGGCATTCCGGGTGCCGGGCAGTCACATTCGAACCTGTGGTTTACGGATATCAGCATGCCGGACCGCAATGCCCCGATCGATGCGTTCGGTTCTTTATGGCTGCGGGATACCGTGCGTGCAGGTGTGGCATCGGAGCCTTTCCTGTTTGCCGGCTGGAGCCAGCGCACGGCCTGGTTGCGGAATCATGCAGGTGCTCGTCAGACGCTGCTCATTCAATTTGATTCCGCCGGCAATGGCCAGTGGAAAACCGCAAGAAAATTGATGTTGGAAGCACATTCATCCACGTCTGTATCCTTCAATGCCGCCAACAGATCCGAGTGGATTCGGGTGGTCGCCGAACGGGACGGTGTGGTGTCCGTTTCTTTGGCCTATGCTGATCCGAAGAACAAAGGACAGCAGTCGCCCGCATTGTTTGAAGGGCTGGCATCTGTGAAGGGTAGAGCGCCTCAGGGGGCGGTCATGTATGCATTGCCAGCTTCGCGGAAACTTGGATTACTGTCCGCAGAAGGGACTTATTATGAGATGGACAGCACCCTGCAGATCGTGCCGGTGACGGGTTCTCCGAATCAACAACTGCTGAAGGAGAAGATCTCCATTCCAACGCCTCTGATCAGGATCGATGGCACCTCATTCTTAGTCACAGATAATCGCGGACGCAGGTGGAGACTACCGGTATCGGACACCCTGCAATCTGTTCGGATGATGCAGCGTCAAACCCGCGTGGTTCGTGAGGTGGTGACAGAGCGTGATCTGTTGCATTGCGGCGGAACCTTCTTTGAATTGCCGGCGGACAATGCCGATGGTTTTGCGAAGGTCAAGCCTATTGCGTCGCACAGTTTCGCGATCCATGATATCGCATCTTATCGGGGCATGTTGTTGATGTCTGGTGCTGATCCGTTGTCGAAGACATCGAATGATCGTCTGCTCCGTTCGTCGGATGGCCGGATCGCTCTGTGGGCGGGCGTTATAGACGATCTCTGGAAACTTGGACGTCCCGTCGGCAAGGGCGGTCCGTGGACGAAGGCTCAGGTACAGTCAGGTGATACATCGGATGCTTATCTGTTTGGCGGATATGATAGACGCAGCCTCGAGATCGTGAATCATGGTATCACTTCGCTGAACATTCGTATGCAGGTGGATGCAACGGGTGATGGTGTGTGGTTTGACGGACAGTCGTTCGATATAAATGCGGGTCAGCGCCTTCAACACCTTTTTCCGGCTGATCTGCGTGGGAAGTGGATCCGGTTCCGGGCAGAATCGGGTGGACGCGTGTCAACGATGCTGAAATACGAATAAGTGCTTTACGAAGCATAGCAATTTTCGAGGTATTGCCTTGGGGTCAGTCCGGTGATGGTCAGTTGGCAACCTTCTCAAACCTTTATATCTTCATCAGGTCAACCGCCTCTCCACCAAACACCACCCTGCATGCCTGCCAACAAGAGCGCTATGATGCGCTATAATATCATTGATGACTGCCTGCGCAACAGCATGCGCCCATACCCAAGCCTGGAACAGATCCGTGACAGGATCCAATCCAGGCTGGACATTTCCATTTCCGAGTCTATGATCAATAAGGATATCGGGGAGATGAAGAGGTTATACCAGGCGCCGATCTCGTACGATCGAATCCGCAAGGGCTACTGCTATAAGGAGCCTGACTTCTCCATTCGGAAATTCCCTCTAAGGGAGGATGAGATCCTGGCCCTTGATCAGTCCATCGCGGTGCTTCGGCAAATCCGGGGCTCCTCGCTTTTTGCGCATTTTGAGAGTGCCATCAATAAGATCATCCAGGGTTATCGTATTTCTGAGATCACGGGCGGTAACGACCGGTCCTATATTCAGGTAGAGGAGCCACTGGTTTCGGGATCCAACGAATGGATAGAGCCGCTGTTGCAGGGGATCGTCGAGCAGACGTTATTGACGGTTGATTACAAGGGGTTCGGTAAGGAATCGAAGCGGCATCCTTTCTCTCCTTATCTGCTGAAGCAATATCGCAATCGCTGGTATGTGGTGGGTCATTCGAAGCGAGGGAATCGCACGATGGTATTGGCTTTGGACAGGATCACGGCCATTGAGCCCTCTAAAAAGGGCGAGCATTTTCGTGATCCGGCCTTTGATCCTGAGCGTTATTTCACGCACAGTTTTGGTATCACTCATCTCAGTGATCAGGAACCGGAGGAGGTACAACTGTTGTTTACGGAAGGCCAGGCTCCTTACATTTTATCTCAACCGCTGCATCATTCTCAGGAGGCTGTAAAGCTGGATTCCGGAGATATCAAAGTGACCCTGCAGGTGTTCGTTACGCAGGAGCTTGTTATGACCATCCTCAGTTATGGCGTGGGGGTGAAGGTGTTGTCTCCCGCATCGCTGGTGGACAGGATCCAGGATATCTCGGAGGCCATGGCCCGTCAGTATACCGAATGATCAAACTTTTTTCTACTCATCAAATAGATGGCAATCCGGGGTTCGAATTTCGTATCGTCAATGTAACGATCACGTAAAAACGAATGCCATGAGTTTCCTGAACATCGTCCAGACCATGATGCCGCACCTCCTCGGGCCTACGGTCGAAAGGGACTGCCGATATGTCAACACATTTGAAGGAGAGAGCACTTATGAGGTGGGATTCCTGAGTCCGGGCGGTGTGCGTATGGCCTTGTTTGTCGTGCTTACGGATGCATGTTTGCAGATGGCGGTGGAGTTGCGCTATCCTGGGATGACGTATAGCCATGAGGATGTGGTGCATTACATGCGTTATCGGGTGCTGGCGGTGTTGCCTTATCTCGAATCCTGCAACAAGAAGGGGACGGACTATGACCGGATCGCGGAGACGCTGTTCGGAAATGGGGAGGGGAAGCGTGGTCGTCGGTTCGGGATAGCGTGATGCAGGAAGGGTTGACCGCTAGGAAACGAAGACGCTATGGGAACAGCCGGTTTGTACCGTGTCAGCAAGTTCGGTTCAACCCTCCTGCGG
>CAJBZC010000395.1 GCA_903959965.1 uncultured bacterium | reverse complement strand
TCAGTGTTGATTTAACACCAAAAGCATGGTCGAATGCATCATTTGATAACTCTTATCGTCCGTTTGATCCTGATATCGTCGTTGCTGATCGTCGGTTCGGCTATGTCCGTTGTAGCTCAAAACCCGACTATGGATGGCTATCGGGGCATCTGGTTCACGTTGGGCCAAAGGTCTCTTTATGGCGATAAATACTCCGGTGGACTCGGCACTTACACGGCGAATCACATGCCCGTGGCAATGTATGATCGGCAGAGTCATCGAACTTTTTTTGTGTACGGAGGGAGCCGAAAGGAGGGTGAGCGTCACTTATTCATTATGATCTCCTATTACGACCACAGAAAGCGGGTGATGCCCAGACCTGTTGTAGTTATGGATAAGAATGGGGTGGATGATCCGCATGACAATGCCTCCCTGTCGATCGATGCAGAAGGTTACCTGTGGGTATTCGTCAGCGGCAGAAACGTATCCAGACCCGGTAAAATTTTCAGATCTAAGCGACCGCGGGATATCTCCGCATTTGATGAATTGCTCACTTCTTCGTTCACTTATCCTCAGCCCTGGTATCTGGGAAATTCCGGATTCTTGTTGATGTACACCCGTTATACCAAGGGCAGGGAATTGTATTTCCGAAGGATCGGATCGGATGGACAGCCGGGGCCGGAGACGAAACTGGCGGGCATGGGTGGCCACTATCAGCTGTCGCATTACGATGGCCGTCGGATCATGAGTGTGTTCAACTATCATCCCGGCGGCGATGTGGACAAGCGCACCAATCTGTATTTCGTCCAGTCCAGGGATACCGGACGCCACTGGATGACGATCACCGGAGACACACTTCAGCTTCCATTGACAGATTTTCGTTCTTCGACCATGGTCCGGGATTATGCCCGAGACAGTCAACTGGTTTATCTGAATGATTTAACCGTCGATCGGTATGGCCGTCCGGTGATCCTGGCCGTCATCAGTCGGGATTTTCGTCCGGGTCCGGCCGGAGATCCGAGAAGATGGGTTGTGCTTCAATATAAATATGGCGTTTGGCAGGAACGGGAGATCTGCCGGTCTACACATAACTATGATATGGGATCTCTTTACGTACGTGGCAAACACTGGCGTGTCATTGGTCCGACAGAGCCGGGCCCACAACACTGGGGGACGGGCGGAGAGATGGCGGAATGGGTGAGTGGGGATGAGGGATTGACCTGGGTGCGCAAACGCATGCTAACGGCTTCGAGTACCCGAAATCATGCCTATGCGCGGCGACCGGTGAACGCTCATCCCGGTTTTGAGGCATTTTGGGCGGACGGACATGCGGATACGCTTTCGGCCTCCAGATTGTATTTCAGTGATCGAAGGGGCAGGGTATTTATGATGCCGGACAGGATGATCGATGTTGCTGAAAAACCTGTTCGATTGAAGCACAGGCCCTAACCCTGTCTCAAGCAAACGTTTTCGTCAAAAAAGCGTGGAGCAGATCCGGCCTGTCTTTGACTGCATGCTCTTCTGGAGTAATTTCATGGAACGTCCATAGCGGGCGCAATGATAAAAAGTCTGATCGATGTTGAAGTTGACTGTGCATCTCTCTGTTTTCGCCCTCCTCATGGCTGTGGGCGTGTCATGCAAGAAATCCACGGCGCAGTCACCTGTTCCGCCGACCACTTCCCCCGGAGGTTTGATCGATCCGGCCACATTGAAGGGGACGCTGGTGTTTCAGTCGGGCTTCGAACCTTCCTGTCAGATCATTCCCAATGGAACGAATGGCACGGATCGCATCATTGGAAGGGATGCCACGCTTTCCTCCAACAATGATTGGGATGCCCTCGAGGGAACGGTTTTGTCCAGCCGTCCTTATTTCAACTACAACGGTGGTGATTCCACTAAGCGCGCTGCACGTCTGGCTTCAGACCCCCTGAGTCCGGCAAATCGGGTACTTCATTATCGGTTGAGCGATCACTGGCCTGACGGCGGAAATGGATCTGTCAAAGCCCGTGTTCAGTACGAGTTTTACAATATCAAGACTGGTTATAAGGAGTATTATCAGTCGGTTCGGATGTTTCTCCCTTCAACCTTTGATCTACTTAGAAAGTACCCGTCCAGCATCAGCTGGCTGACGATCGTGGAGATCTGGAACAATATCACCTGGAGTCAGACGGTTCCGAATCGTTATCGTCTCACGCTGGGCATCGGCAAGTTGGTTCCATCGGAGAGCGATCTTTGTTTCATTGTGGAGGGACAGGATTGTCTCCTGAACCCCGATGGGAGTCAGAAATCCACGACTCTGTGGGCACAACAGGCGC
>CAJBZC010000394.1 GCA_903959965.1 uncultured bacterium | reverse complement strand
GCCGGCCTGGCGGTAAAGTTGGACAACGGCAAAGGCTATGCGATGCAGTTCGATCGCCCGATTACAGAGACGGGTGCAGATAAAAGATACTATCCGCTGATCCTGACAACGCCTGCAAAGGGAGCTGCCACACTGAGCCTGCAGACCGAAGGCAGTTGGAATCCGCTGAATTCCGTGACGCTGATCGATACGAAGGAAGCCAAGACGCTGTTGATGAAAGGCGGTCAGCTGGTACACAACTTCACCCTGGATGAACTAAAGTCCGAAGGTCGTTTCCTGCTGGCGATCAATCATATCAAACTGAGCGCCGACGGGCAGTCGCCGGCCTTCGAAGTGAAGGCGCTGGGCAACCCGGTGACGACCAGTGTCATCGACCTGCTGATCTCGCATCCGACCGCTTCAGCGAAGCGCTGGCGGGTGGTGGACGCCGCCGGTCGCGAAGCAGGTCAGGGCAGTTTTTCTGCATCGGGTGGTCTGCAACACCGACTCGCGGTGCCGGGTATGCGAAATACCGGTGCATATATCGTACAGGTAGAGATGGATAACGGGGAGAAACAGCAGGTCAGGATCCTGCGGAACTGATCGATCTTCATTAAACAAAGATTAACAAATGAACAAGTTCATACGCATACTCTGCATATTTATGATCGCCTCACTGCCTGTGCTGGCGCAAGATGAAGAACTTGGGACGGAGAGCGGTCCGTCCATGGGAGATGTTCCGGTTGACGGTGGCCTCTCGCTGCTGCTGGCTGCCGGCGCTGCTTTCGGCGGGCGTAGGCTTTACCGCCAAGGAACGAAGAAAAGACAGGGGACTTAGCGCCTTCGCTCCCTCGCGGTCAGACTTTCTTCCAGATCTTCCGGATATACGAAGTACTCAGTCCCGTAGCTTCGGAGATCTCCGTTAGCCCCTTGCCCTCAGACCGCATAGTTTTCACCTTTTCATGCCGAAGCTCCTGGATCAGACCCCCGGGCTTCTGCGGCGTCAGCACCGAATATACCATCGAATTACTGGTCTTGAAATGGTCCAGGATCGTTTTGATCGATGCATTGGACAGGTTGGCCGCAATGAATTCCTTGATCTCCTCCCGACTAACGCGTGGGTTGGCTTCCGTCGGGATCACCTGCTCTAAGGCCGTTTCCATCCGGCGGATACGACGACGATATCGACGATTGAGCAACAGCAGTCCTGCCGTTAGCAGGATGAACAGGCCGATCAGCCAGATGGGTATGGAAGAGCCTTCGCCGGTCTTGAACTGCCGCTCGTTGAACGCCACGATCTTATCAAGATTCGCTAGGTCGAGGATGTACAAACCGTTGATGCTCCCGGCATAGAGCTTGTTGTCTTCAATGTGCAGGGCCCGGCGATTGAACTCCACCCGCGGGATCAGGGTCGACAGCCGGTCCTCCTGGACATTGAAGAGGAAAAGCCCCACGTCCGTCGCAATCACAAATTCTGTTTCATTGATGGCCTTGAGTGTATGTGCCCGCTCGATCCCTTGCGCCAACCATTCATCTTTTTTGGCACGATTTCGCAATAGGGCATCTGCCGTCAGCAGGAACGTCTGACGATCCGTGATATACCCGTCCATGATCGGCTGTGCAGCGTTGATCCCATGGACGACTTTCCCCACCATTGCGTCATAGATATACAAATGATTGCCCTGACTGAAGGGGATGGTATGATAGGTGGGGTCCTCGTTCATCAGCACGATCTCTGCATCGTTGGTGCCGGTGAAGATGACCGTGGCCTTTTGCAGACTGCTGTCCATGATGATCAGCCGGTTTCCGCTGGCCACCAGGTATTGACGGCCACGGTAGATGGACCGAATATCCCGGCAGGGTGCGAAATTGAATCCTCCGCCGACAGGCAGTGCGTTCAAATCAGAAGTCCCTGATTCAAATTCCTTTAAAGAGAACACATCGAGTCCATGCGTGCACATAAACACCTTGCCGTTCAACTCCCGGATATACCCGTCCGTGAACGAGGAGACACGAGACTTCAACAACTTGTCCTTATAATAGATCCCAGAATATGTCCCGGTGAAATGTTTGGAGATCGTTCGGATGCTGTGGTTTCGGAACCTATACCCGTAGGGTCTGATTTCGTAAACATGCATGCGCCCTCCGGACGTAATGTAGAAATACTCATCCTGGCCGGCATGGTACTCGTTCTGTTGTTCTTCCGGGAAGGGCAGGAGGTGGGTCATCCCCGTCTGCTTGTGAAATTTCACTCCGTTCGAATCAATGGCGATGCCTCCGTCTTCATCGATCCGGAGATAGCCCCTGCGACCATCCATCTTCACCGGCGTGGTCTCCACCATGCTGTACACCCCATCGGTTGTACCTGCATAAATATCCCCTTTTCTGTCTTTGACCACATTGTAAAAGAACGGCCGGGAAATGAGCGAAAGCAGGGAAGTGTCACGCATCGACTGCCCCAGGGTCTGTTTAAAAAACAAGAAGGCGAATAGGCAGAGGATATATCTAAGCAATAGGAGCCGCATGGGACCATTTATCATGAAACAGGAACCAAAGTAG
>CAJBZC010000393.1 GCA_903959965.1 uncultured bacterium | reverse complement strand
TCTGGACGAGATCATACCTGCGGTGAACTCATATTCAACATCCGGCAGATAACAAACCAGGTCAGCTGTCTGTCCCACTTCGATCTGGCCCTCGGGTAGCCCGAAGATCCGGCGGGGTGCCAATGATAACAAGTTGACGATCCGATCCGGGGAGAGACCGAGTGCACCCAGCGCACCCAAGGCAGATTCGAGACCGATCATCCCTGCTTTCGCGTATTCGAATTCACATTGTTTCTGGTCAATATGCCAGGGCTGATGATGCGTGCTGATGCAGTCGATCCGCCCGGCTCTGACGGCTTCCAGTAGGACATCCCGGTCGGCACGGGTTCTGAACGGCGGGTCTGATTTGAGGTTGGCATCGTATTCCGACAGGTCCTCATCGCAGAACCACAGGTGCTGCGGGGTAACCGAACAAGTGATCTTCAGTCCTTCCTTTTTTGCAGCGTCAACCAGTTCCACGGAGCCGGGAAGCGTCACCGGACTCAGATGCATGCGAGAGCCTGCATACCTGGTGAGGGCGATATCCCGACCCACCATGAGTTCTTCCGCGATGGAAGGCCTGCCCGGCAGCCCCAGCCGCGTGGAGGCAACCCCCTCATGGGCCAGTCCATGTGGCGCGATAGTCCGGTCTTCCGGCACCTGGATGACTACGCCGTCAAAGGCTTTCACATACTGCAGCGCCTTGATCAGCAATCCCGCTGAATGGATCGGATGGGTTCCGTCGCTGAAGGCAATGGCCCCGCTGTTCCGCATATCATACATCTCGGCCAGTTCCTTTCCCTCCGCATTGCGGGTGACCGCGCCCACGGGATGCAGCTGCACCGGATGGCCGGTCCTGCGGTCCCGAACGTATTCCACCACACCTTTGTCGTGCATCACCGGCTTGGTGTTCGGCATCACGAACAGATGCGTGAATCCTCCGGCTGCTGCCGCTGCTGACACGGTCTCCAGGGTCTCCCGGTGCTCGAAACCGGGATCTGCCGCATCGGCAAAGGTTTCCACGAAACCAGGCGAAACATGCAGCCCGTCCGCCGAAATGATGCGATCTGCGGCCACTTCAATGTTCGTTTCGATGCGCGTGATGCGCCCATGCTCGATCAGCAGATCGGTAACCGTGTTGTGGTGAAGATGGCCCGGATCAATGATCCGCGCCTTTTTCAGAAGAATCGTCATGCGGAAAGAATTATGCAAAGTTACTCGCTAAACGGCATTGAATGTTCAGGAAATTTGCTACTTTTACCACCTGTTCGGGACGTAGCGCAGCCCGGTAGCGCACACGTCTGGGGGGCGTGTGGTCGCTGGTTCGAATCCAGTCGTCCCGACTTATAAAGGCTGTCGAAAGACAGCCTTTCGTTTTTTATCACAATCCTTTCTCTCGCTTTCAGCTGGTCTTTTTCTGCCTGGTCCGGTGTGTTTTTCCCTGGTTTTTGGGTGGCCACACCATTTTCGCTATACGGACATTTGTGACCTTTATTTCGATCTGGAAATAAGATTAACTTTGATATGAAGTCAGGAGAGTTATTGAAGATCCTTAAGCAGAATGGATGGTACGTGGTGCGACAATCTGGAAGCCACATGATATTGAGGCACCCTTCCCAATCCAATCAAATAGTTTTTCCGAATCACCCCTCTCAGGAAATTGGTAAAGGCTTGGCATCAAAAATTTTGAAAAAATCGGGAAATAAAAAATGACATACCTATGAATAAAATCACAATAATAGTTGAAAAAACAAACACTGGATTTTCAGCTTATGCACAGGATTATGACTTCGTTACTACTGGAATTGATTGGGAAACCCTACAGTAT
Organism: uncultured bacterium; assembly: GCA_903959965.1. Classification (GTDB taxonomy): domain Bacteria; phylum Bacteroidota; class Bacteroidia; order Chitinophagales; family Chitinophagaceae; genus Pollutibacter. The sequence continues at coordinate 2,182 of CAJBZC010000393.1, read as the reverse complement.
AACATATTGGAAGCCGCAAATCTTTATTTTGAAGATCAGGGGATTAACATCCAACTAAATGATTTGGATTTGATCCTGGAAATGTCAGAAATAAGCTGACTTTTTCAGCATTTATCATCTTCGTTTCTTCGCTTCTTTGCGGTTAACTCCCTGTCATGCTCACCATCTCCCGACTTTTCATCTACCCCGTCAAATCCCTCGGAGGTATCCCCGTCGATCAACTCCCCATCACCGACCGTGGCGCACGCTACGACCGGCGCTGGATGATCACCGATCCTGCCGGCCGCTTCCTCACCCTGCGCGAACACCCGGAGATGACCCGCCTTCATACCACCATCGAAGGTGATGCACTGATCATTTACGATGCAAATGATCCGGCAGATCGTATCTCCACGCCGCTACATCCCGCCCCCGCCGCTACCATGTCCGTTCAGGTATGGGAAGACACCGTAACGGCCTGGATCTGTCAAAGAAATACCTCCGACTGGCTCTCCGAAAAACTCGGTCAGCCCGTCGTCCTCGTGTACATGCCCGACGAAAGCCGCCGACCCGTCGATCCGGCATACGCACCACCCGGCAGCATCACCGCCTTCACCGACGGCTATCCGCTGCTTATCATCGGACAGTCGTCGCTGGATGATCTCAACAGCCGGCTCGACCGTCCGGTGGACATGCTTCGTTTCCGGCCCAACATCGTATTCACCGGCGGAACACCCTTCGCCGAAGATCATTTCGCCCGCATCACCATTGCAGACATCTCCATGCTCGGGGTCAAGCGCTGTGCCCGTTGTGTCGTGACCACCATCGACCCGACTACCGGTATCGCAGGCCCGGAACCGCTGCGCACCCTGTCAACCTACCGCCGTCAGGGCAAGAAGGTCGATTTCGGTATGAACCTTGTCGCCACAGGAATGGGTGAGATCCGCATTGGTGATGAAATTCGGTTACCCGTGACCGTTAGTTCTTCGGATTGATGCTGCTCACCGGATTTTTTCCTATCTTTTGAGCCTAAATAAAGGCTCATGTCCACCTCACTGCGTTCTGCTCAATGGTTCGGCCGTACCGGCAAGGACGGCTTCATCTATCGTGCCTGGATGAAAAACCAGGGAATTCCTGATGAGGAATTCCGCGGCAAGCCCGTCATCGGGATCTGCAATACCTGGAGTGAACTCACGCCCTGCAATGCGCATTTCCGCGAACTGGCGGAATCGGTCAAGAAAGGTGTCATTGCCGCCGGCGGGTTTCCGGTGGAATTTCCGGTGATGTCGCTCGGCGAAACGCTGATCAAACCCACGGCCATGCTATACCGAAACCTCGCGGCAATGGACGTGGAAGAATCCATCCGCGCCAATCCGGTCGATGGCGTAGTGCTGCTCTGCGGCTGCGATAAAACGACACCATCCCTTGTGATGGGGGCCTGCAGCGTCAACATCCCGACCCTCGTGGTTTCCGGCGGACCGATGCTTACCGGTCGATACGAAGGGCGCGACATATCTACCTCCGACGTTTGGCGCTTCAATGATGCCGTGCGCAGCGGCGCCATGACCCAGGAGCAGCTGACCGTAGCCGAAGCCTGCATGTGCCGCTCCCGCGGGCATTGCGCGGTGATGGGCACCGCCAGCACCATGGCCTGTATGGTGGAATCCCTCGGCCTCTCCCTGCCATCGAATGCCGCCATCCCTGCGGCCGACAGTCGCCGCAAGGTGCTCGCCCAGTATTCCGGCACCCGCATCACCGAGATGGTCCGGGAAAACCTCCGACTCTCCGATATCCTTACCCGCGAGGCCTTTGAAAATGCCATCCGTGTGAACGCTGCGATTGGCGGATCGACCAATTTTGTGATTCACCTCCTGGCCATTGCCGGTCGGATGGGCGTGGAACTGGACCTGGAAGACATCCACCGGAATTCCGCAGGCATCCCGCTGCTGGCCAACCTGCAGCCCTCCGGAAAATATTTCATGGAAGATTTCTACTACGCCGGAGGATTGCCCGTGGTCATGAACCGGCTTGGGGATCGCCTGCACCGCGATGCGATCACCGTCAACGGTCGCACCGTTGGTGAGAACGTCGAAGGTGCCCAGGCCTGGAACCCGGATGTCATCGCCGGTCCGGAAGCACCGTTCAAAACGGAGACAGGTCTTGCAGTGCTCCGCGGAAATCTATGCGCCGATGGCGCCGTCAT
>CAJBZC010000392.1 GCA_903959965.1 uncultured bacterium | reverse complement strand
ATTTCTGAAAGATGGCGGATGGAATGTCGGTGTCATCCGAAAGGATGCACACGTGAGTGGCTTCGCCGGCGTCAGGGTGAAGCAAAAACTGAAGGATGGCCTCATCTTTGCCGTGCAGGATCTCGGAGCCGGAAGCGTGGTCAGCTTTGCCGACAATCCGATCTTCCGCGGATTCTGGGAGGGTGGTAAACTCATGTTCGCAAACGCTATTTTCCTCGTGGGTCAATGATATCACACATCATGAAGTTTTGTATCAGCTTATTACTCGCCCTGATCGCACTCATGCCTTTTACGGCCGGCGCACAGTCGCCCCGCACCCTGACGAGCGCCGAGATCTTTGCTGGCATCCAGCGCTTGAAAGTCCTGGGTTCGGTTCTCTATGTGGCTGCCCATCCGGATGATGAAAACACCCGTCTGCTGGCCTGTCTGGCCCGCGAACGCCATCTCCGTACCGGTTATCTGTCCCTCACCCGGGGCGATGGCGGCCAGAATCTGATCGGCGACGAACAGGGCATCGAACTCGGACTCATTCGGACGCAGGAACTGCTGGCCGCCCGCCGCATCGACGGGGCGGAGCAGTTCTTCACCCGGGCCTTCGATTTCGGATTTTCGAAGAGTACGGACGAGGCCCTGAGCACCTGGGGCCGCGAGAAGATCCTGGGGGATGTCGTCTGGGTGATCAGGAAATTCCAGCCCGATGTGATCGTCACCAGATTTCCGGAAGATTCACGTGCCGGTCACGGTCATCATTCCGCCTCCGGCGTGCTGGCGCGCGAAGCCTTCACCGCCGCGGCTGATCCCACCCGATTTCCCGAGCATTTCTCCCTCGGCGTGAAACCCTGGCAGGCGAAACGCATCCTCTGGAATACCTTTAATTTCGGCGGGAACAATACAACATCTCCCGACCAGTTCCGCATCGATGTAGGTGGATACCTCCCCCTCCTCGGTCGCAGCCTCGGGGAGATATCGGCCGAAAGCCGCAGCCAGCATAAGAGTCAGGGGTTTGGCGTACCATCTTCTCGCGGTGCCTCCTTAGAATATTTCGTACATCTGCTGGGTGACCGCGCCTCGAAGGATCTCATGGATGATGTGGATACCCGCTGGAGCCGGATCGCCGGCACACAGTCGATCGAAAGCCGGATCGATGATATCCTCCGTGGTTTTTCCCTTTCCAATCCTTCCGCCTCTGCAGCGGGACTGGCCTCTTTATACAAGGACATCGCCGCCCTGCCGGCATCTTTATGGCGTGATGCCAAACTGAAGGAGATCCCCGAACTGATCGCCGCCGCAGCCGGTCTCTACCTGGAAGCGACCACCAGTCAGCCCATCGTGGCGCAGGATGACAGCCTCACGGTGTCGATGCAGGTGAACAACCGCTCCGGGATCCGCGCGCGCTGGATCTCCAGCCGCATCGATGGCAGGGACACTGCCATCGGACAGGCACTGGCAGTGAACCGAAACCTGACGGTGATGCATACCCTCCATGTGCCTGGCGACCGTCCGCTCTCGCAGCCTTACTGGCTGGCGAAGGAAATGGAGCGTGGATCCTTCAGCGTGGCCGATCCATCCATGATCGGGATGCCGGAAAATCCCCCCGCCTATACGACCCGTTTCCTGATCGAAGTGGAAGGCGTTCCGGTTGAATTCTCCCGGGCGGTGATGCACAAGTTCACCGATCCGGTGAAGGCAGAACGTTTCCAGCCCTTGCATATCGTGCCACCCGTCGTCGTCAATGCCGCGCCGGGTGTGATGGTCTTTCGTTCCGGTCAGACCGGTTCGAGATCGCTTCAGATCACGGCCGCAGCCAATACACGGGTAAACAGTGCGGCTGCAGTTTTTGCCTGGGGAGCCGGCGACCGCCGTCAATCGCTGGGTGATACTGCCTTCAGATTCGGCAGGGGAGAAGTGCGCACTCGGAGTCTCTCCGTTACTCCACCCACTCCAGGATCTAAATCCATGCTGATGCCTTCGGTCGAATACAAACATCACGGCAACGCACAAACGAATACGCTTGCCTTGTCGGAGATCGAGTACGATCACATTCCGGTGATCAGATATTTCTATCCCGACCGTACGACGGCGCTATCCGTACCTCTCACCACCACGGGCAAGAAGATCGGCTATGTCCGCGGGGCAGGCGATAAGGTGCCGGAAGCGATCACCGAACTAGGATTCGAGGTGACCTTCCTTGGTGAAGAGGACATGCAACCTGCCGTCCTGCGTCAGTTTGATGCCATAGTCACCGGTGTGCGTGCCTACAATGTCCATCCCTGGCTCGATACCCGGCACTCCGTGCTGATGGATTATGTCGCACAGGGAGGCAATCTCGTCGTTCAGTACAATACCAACAGCTTTGCAGGGCCTGCCAAGGCCCGGATCGGTCCGATGCCCTTCAATATCTCCCGCGGACGGGTCACCGATGAATTCAGCGCCGTGAACATCCTGGATGCGACGGATCCGTTGTTGAATTTCCCGAACCGCATCACGCCGGCCGATTTCGACGGATGGGTGCAGGAGCGTGGTATTTATTTCGCGGAAACACCGGCGGGTGGCTACAAGACCGTGCTGGGGATGCGGGATCCCGGAGAGGCATCCGATATGACAGGCAGTCTCATCCATGCTACCCATGGGAAAGGTCGGTTCATATATACCGGACTGGTATTCTTCCGCCAGCTGCCGGCCGGCGTGCCCGGGGCTTACCGACTGTTCGCGAATCTTATATCTAATCCCAACGCCAAAGTAAATGACCGAAAATAGAAAAAGAAAACCCGGATCGGGAAAGGGGCTGGTCGTTGGTTTGGCCATCGGCCTCTTCGTTGCACTGGTATTGAAAAAAGTGGCCATCGCCGTGCTCATCGGTATTGGCGTCGCTTTCATATTTTATACATCGGATCGCAGATGAAAACCATGCCAGACGATAGCCGTCCGCCGCTTTTCCCGAAATGGGTGCATTGGTATGCCCTGGTGGCGGGCCTACTCCTCCTGCAGGTCCTGTTGTATCAACTCTTCACGCGCCACTTCTCATGAATACCATCGACTGGATCGTGCTGTTGGTGACACTCGCCGGAATCATCGGTTACGGAGTGTCCCGGAACCGGTCTTCGCGCAACCTGGAGGGCTATTTCCTGAGCAACCGGGAACTCCCCTGGTACGTGGTATTGCTGAGTATTATGGGTACACAGGCCAGCGCCGTAACCTTCCTCTCGGCCCCCGGACAGGCGTACACAGACGGGATGCGCTTCGTGCAGTACTATTTCGGTCTGCCGATCGCCATGATCATCCTCTGCATCGCCTTTGTGCCGATCTTCCATCGACTGAAGCTCTTTACCGCTTATGAATTCCTGGAACAGCGGTTCGATCGGAAAACCCGCCTGTTGACTTCCGTCATTTTCCTGATCTCCCGTGGATTGTCCACCGGCATCAGCGTATATGCCCCATCGATCATTCTCTCTTCCCTGATGGGATGGAACATCTATCTGACCAATATCGTCATGGGCGGAATGCTTATCTTCTATACGGTGAGCGGCGGTGCCAGGTCGGTGGCCTACACCCAGCAACTGCAGCTGGCCATCGCTCTGCTGGGGATGTTCCTCGTCGGCTATATGGCCGTCCACCTCTTGCCCGAGGGCATTGGTTTCGGCGAAGCGCTCGAGATCAGCGGACATTTGGGCAAGTTGAATGTGATCACAGACGGGATGAAGGACGGCAGCTTCGACTGGACGGATCGCTTCAACCTGTGGAGCGGCTCCATCGGCGGTCTCTTTCTGGCTCTGTCATATTTTGGAACTGACCAAAGCCAGGTCGGTCGATATCTCACGGCCAGGTCTCTGCGTGAAAGCCGTATGGGACTCCTGCTCAACGGCATCGTCAAGGTGCCGATGCAATTCCTGATCCTCCTCACAGGCTCACTGATCCTGGCTTTCTATCAGTTCCATCCCACTCCTGTTTTCTTCAATGAAGTGCCGATCGAACAAGTGCGAGGCTCATCTGCGGCAGATTCTTTGCACAGACTGGAACTTCGGCATGACAGTCTGATGGCGGTCCGTCAGGCGGTGGTTGTTCCTCTGCCTGACCATTTTAAGTCGGGAGATGAGACGGGCCGCGACAGCATCCTGCAGCGGCTAAAGGGCCTGCAAGCGGAGGAGGAGAAACTGAGGTCGGAAGTGAAGGGATTGATCCGCCGTTCCGGCGTGGGCGCCGATGCCAGCGATACGAATTATATCTTCCTGCGATTTGTGATGGACTACATGCCGGTGGGACTGGTAGGCCTCCTGATCGCAGTGATCTTTCTGGCAGCCTGGGGCAGCATCGCCGCGGCCCTGAACTCACTGGCTTCGTCGACGATGGTGGATATCCATCGCACCTTTGACCGACGACCGGCTGATGAGCGACGCGAGTATCGGACTTCCATGTGGTATACATTTTTTTGGGGTGTGTTCTGCATAGGTGTGGCGGAACTGGTCACTGGCATGGGCAGTCTGATAGAAGCCGTCAACGTGCTGGGTTCCTGGTTTTATGGCGTGATGCTGGGGATCTTCGGCGTGGCGTTTTATATCCGCCGGGCAGGTGGTCATGCTGTGTTTCTGGCGGCCTTAGTGGGCGAAGCGGTGGTGATCGGGATGTATGCGACTACGGATCTGGCCTGGCTCTGGCTGAACGTCGTGGGCACCGTGGTGGTGATGTTCGTCGCCTGGTTGCTGAGTTACGTATGGCCTAAAAAATAAACCGGCGGATACTGAGTTCGGAGATGAGTTCAGAACACAGCTTCCGCGCTATTTTGGAAAATGAAGTGATATTCTGTCGCGATCCTCTTGCTCCTTAACATTCTTGTGATACAATTCTATGAGGATGATTTTTCCCTCAGCAGGCATGTGTGCATAGATCAACCTTAATCCGGAGTTTACGCCTCGTCCTTTCAAAGATTTACAGGCGATCTTTTTGACTTTAATGATACAGGTTTCTGTACTAAGGTTGTCAAGTCGGAAACTGAAAGGAGGTCTTTCCTCCGGGATCACCACCAGCACTTTCTTTACAATATAGAGATCCTCGTTTAGGGTTCTGTATTTTTTCAAGAGGATTTTTACATCCTTTTTGAATTCAGTCAATTCCTCAAACGTCATCTTTCTTCCATTTCCATTCCATAATTTCTGGCCGAATAGGGCGTCTCCCGGTAGAAAGCCAGTTCATAATCGATGACTTCTCCATCTTTGGAGGCCAGCCATGGCATATCCTTATGAGAATACTCGCTGATAGATGAGGCAGACCAATCACTCATTTGATCGATAACTCTGTCGATGACTTCCTTTTCACTGGCTTTGAGTTCGGTAAGTCTGGCTTTTTCCAACGGCAGATATCGCGTTTGCGGATATCCGTGATAGATTGTTTTTATTCTTTGCAGGAGTTTTTCATCCATCATTTGTTGGAAGATGGCATCAAGTTTTTGAGGAACCGGACCAAACGGCAGTTTGCGATAGGTAGCGCCTGTCAGGTGCTCTTCGTACAACTCGTAATGGTTGAAGTCGGAAAAGTATAGCAGTTTGTATAAAACGGTCTCTCCAACATTCGGCTTGCCGGCACAGGACTCCAGGATGTAGAGCAGGATATTTTTAAACTTGGGGACTTGAAGTGTGGGAATGGATATCCGTTCTTCCACTTCCTCCTCCCTCTTTGCATCATTGTTAACATATGACTGTTCCTGATCTGCCAAAAAATCAGCTGACATGAATTCGTCCAGGGAAAACTCCAGTGTATGTGCAAGCGCCTGTAGCTCCATGATGTCCAGCTTCCTGTTGCCCTGTTCCAGTTGAGTCAATGACGGCCGGGATATACCGATCTTTCCGGACAGTTCTTCCTGTGACAGTCCTTTTATCTTACGAAGCCGGGCAATGCGTTGACCAATTTCTTTTTCTGATAATGTCATATTGAAATGTCATGCGATCATGCATGATTTCATGTGAAGTTACTGAGTGTTTCTAAAACAAACATTATATAGTTCTAAAATAAAACATAAAGCATGTTCTCGGTCAAATCCCACAATGCAGATTGACCGATGAAATTCGTTTAGTGTGAGCATTAGGTTAAAATGAGAAGGCGATCCCGAATGGGATCGCCTTCTTTAATGTGCCCCGGGCGGGGGTCGAACCCGCACTCGCGTTGCGGCGAACAGGATTTTAAGTCCTGCGTGTCTACCGATTCCACCACCGGGGCGCCCTGGCCAATGAATGCTAAAGTTAGCTCAACTGGCACTTACAGAAACAAAAAAATCCACCGTTTTCGATGGATTCTGTTGTTTGAGCGGAAGACGAGATTCGAACCCGCGACCCTCACCTTGGCAAGGTGATGCTCTACCAGCTGAGCTACTTCCGCATAAGCCACATCCTTAGATGTGATGTCAAGAACTTTTAAATTCGTTGGGATTGCAAAGGTAATGATTTGCCACCAAACCTGCAAAAAATTCCGACGGAAATTATTTGTATTTAGGGGTGTACAGGGTGCTCTCCGGTACTTCCACCTTGGGTTTGCCGGGGTAGCGCATGCTGTACAGTCCATAGCATCCACCGAGTACAAAGGCGGCAAATGCGAAGAGTTGAACATGGAAGAGGAAACGGGAACTGGAGACCCAATTGCGTCCGAAATCCGTCTTGGTGGCCTGCTGAGATTGTTCCTGCGACATAAGCATTAGATTGGTGCAAAAGTAAAGGGTTGTGGGCAAAAAATCACGCATCGGGCCCTACAATTTCCGAGAACTTCGATCGTCCCCGGATGAAGTGCTGCCAGATCAGATTTCCCTGCCATATGCCGGTCGGCCGACCACATCTTGCCGAGGGCATCCTGGTCTCTGACGGACGATCGATCAGCCACCGCAAGAACGCAAAATGTGCGCGGGCTACGGCGAAGAAATAGCCGGGGTTCCCCGAAAGCATATTCTTCCAGCCACTTAGGGCATCAAGACCGAAGCGGACTGGCATCTTCCACCATTTTTCTGACCAGGGCATATTCTTCCACAGCATGATCAGGTTATTGCGGAAATTCAGGAAGGTTTTTCTGGGGTTGCCCTGGGGGAGGGTGCCGCCGCCTACATGATACACGACGGACTCGGGGCAGGACATGATTTTAAGTCCCGACAGCTGAATCCGCCAGCAGAGGTCGATCTCCTCCTGATGCGCAAAGAAAAAAGGATCGAAGCCGCCTTCCTTCAGGAAAACGTCCGATCGGATGAACATGGCAGCACCGCTGGCCCAAAAGATCGGTCGCACATTGTCGTACTGTCCCTGGTCTGTCTCGCAAACGTCGAAGATCCTGCCCCTGCAGAAGGGATAGCCGTATGCGTCGATCCATCCACCGGCGGCTCCGGCGTATTCGAATCTTCCCCTACGATTCCAATCCAGGATCTTCGGCTGGCAGGCAGCGATCCGTTCGTCTGAAGCCATGAGGGTCGCTATCGGTTCGATCCAGCCCGGCGGTACTTCTACATCCGAATTCAGCAGCACGAAAATGTCCGCCTCCACTTGTCTCAGTGCCGTGTTATACCCCCGGGCAAATCCCTCGTTGGAGCTATTCTGAATGATCCGGATATCCGGATGATGCTCGTGTAGGAAACTCAGTGAATCATCTGTCGAGGCATTGTCTGCCACGATGATCTGCAGGTTCGGCCAGGTAGATGTTTTTACAGACGGCAGGAAGCGCTGTAAGTAGCCCCGACCAT
>CAJBZC010000391.1 GCA_903959965.1 uncultured bacterium | reverse complement strand
TGGCCAGACCTTGCCGCATTGCTCAAGTCGGCCGGGATATCAGATTACTCTATCTTCCTGGATGAAGAAACCCTCACACTTTTCGGTATACTGAAAACTACCAACCCAGATGCCATGATCGGGTTGCCTGCCCATGAAGTCATGCAGCGCTGGTGGGCCTACATGGCTGATATCATGGACACCCATCCGGACAACGAACCCGTCAGCATCCCCCTGACAGAAGTCTTTCATCTCGACTGAAAGCGACTATCACAGCATACCGGCAACAAACCAAAACCCATCTTTGATCCACCCGGATCAACCCGATCAACAAGGGATCAGGGGTGGAATTTGTATATTCAGTTTGAAAATCAGCCATCATGAAAAGAGTCCTCCTCCTCTCCCTCGGCCTGATCCTCCTTCAACAAATCCAGGCACAACTGTCGGTGCTGCAGCCTAAAACAGAAAATCTCATCAACCCTTTGGGTGTCGAAACCCTAATGCCCCGCTTCTCCTGGCAACTGTCATCCCCGAAACGCGGAACCATGCAGACAGCCTGTGAAATCAGGGTGGCCAACACCGCTGATGACCTCACGAAAGGACGTAATCTTATATGGCAAAGCGGACGAATGCAAACCGAGGCTTCTGTACATGTTGAATATGCAGGCCCCTCACCCAGATCAGGTCAGCGACTTTACTGGCAGGTGCGCGTATGGGATAACCAGGGACAGGCATCCGCCTGGAGCGCCCCCGCTTCCTGGCAGACAGGCCTGCAATCCACCGCAGACTGGTCAGCCCAATGGATCAGTCCGGGATTCCCCGAACCTGCTACCGATCAAACCAGTCCCTATTTGCGCAAAGCCTTTCGTATCGGGAAAAAGATATCCAGCGCCACAGCCTACGTTACTGCCCTCGGCATGTATGAAGCCCGCATCAATGGCCAACGCATCAGTGATGCGCTCCTCACGCCCGGATGGACCGCCTACAACAAGCGCGTGCAATACCAGACATATGATGTCACGAACATGCTCACAACAGGAGATAATGTCGTAGGTACCGTGCTCGGTAATGGCTGGTACCGCGGCTTTATCGGGTTTCCCGGACAGAATAATATCTATGGAAAGGGCATTGCCCTGCTCTTTCAACTCGATATCCAATACGCCGACGGCAGCCGCGATCGCATCCTGAGCAACGATACCTGGACATGCGCAGACGGAGAAATACGCAATTCCGAGATCTATAATGGTGAAACCATCAACCACCAACTTACCAAAAAAGGTTGGGATAGTCCGGGATACGACGACGGTAACTGGATCCGTGCAAAACTATATACTGGTAAGACTCCAACCCTCGTCTCCACCCTGAATGAAACGGTCCGAAAACAGGAAACATTCAAGCCGATCAAGGTCATCACCACACCCCTTGGTGAAAAAGTCATCGACTTCGGACAGAACCTCGTCGGATGGGTTAAACTAACGGTAAAGGGTAAACGAAACGATACCATTCGCATCCACCATGCAGAAGTGCTGGACAAGGATGGGAATTTCTATACCACCAACCTGCGTTCCGCGAAACAGGAAAATAACTATGTGCTCAGTGGGGAGGGGATCGAAATCTTCGAACCACATTTCACCTTCCAGGGATTCCGGTACATCCGGGTCCAGGGCTACGAAGGTCCGCTCCGCCCCGAGGATTTCGAAGCTGTTGCATTGTATTCAGATATGCAGCACACCGGCAGGTTCAGTTCCTCGAATCCCCTGATCAATCAATTGCAGCACAACATTCAATGGGGGCAACGGGGCAACTTCCTCGATGTGCCGACCGACTGCCCGCAGCGCGACGAAAGACTGGGTTGGACCGGTGACGCACAGGCTTTCGCGCGCACCGCTACCTTCAATATGAATGTCAATAGCTTCTTCG